>DNPC01000057.1:9212-15778 GCA_003501565.1 Planctomycetaceae bacterium
CGCGGTCGGCTTGCATTTCTTTACGGTAGGCGGCGGCGATTAATGTCGGGTCAACGAGGACTCTGGCTCCGCTTTCCAGATCCGTTAATTGGCAAATCTCATCCATCGGCAGTGACAATTCGTCGGAGTCTAGCACCCCGATGACGATGCAATCGTGCCCTGCAAACTTTGCGGCGCGAAGCGCCTGCTCGGTCTCTGCGGTATCATCCAGCAGATCGCTTATCACGATTAGCAGACTCTTGCGAGGTATGCGTTCTAGGGCACTGGACATCGACTTGCGGATCGACGTACCTTTTCCGCGCCTACCAGATTCGAGAGTTGTAAACAGCATATCAAGTGCGTGCATCGAACCTGTAATCGGCAGCCAGTCGTCAACACCGGCAGAAAATGTAGCTGCACCGATACGATCTTGTTGTTGAAGCACGAGGTATGCCAGCGAGCACATAATTAGCTGCGCGTATTCCAGTTTCGAGAGATGCGCAGCAGCGCCTCGATAATTCATGCTTTCGCTATGGTCGAGTAGCAAGTAACACTCGAGGGTCGTTTCATCTTCATATTGTTTAACGTAGTACTTATCAGAACGGGCGAAGACTTTCCAATCGACGCTGCGCAAGTCATCGCCAAACGAATACTCGCGGTGCTGGGCGAATTCAATACTGTGGCCATAGCTGTTCGTGCGGTGTGCGCCAGCCAGTAAGCCATCGATCACTGTCTTGGCCCGCAGGTTCAGCTGTGCGATATTGGCTAGGACTTCAGGATCGAAGTACTTTGGAAGCGTTCTCAATGGCCTCTCCGTCCTGCGTGTTACGGCCTACTTCGTCGACGATACTTGCGATCAGTTCTTCCAGTCTGACGCCCTCAGTTTCCGCCTGGAAATTTAGCCGCATCCGGTGTCTAAGGACGGGCAAGGCAAGTGCCTGGATATCCTCACGGCGCACTATCGGACTGCCTTGGAGTGCAGCTCTAGCTTTTGCGCCTAGTACGATTTGTTGGCTCGCCCGCGGCCCGGCTCCCCAGCGAACGCAGCGTCGTACCGTTGGGCTAGCTGTTGGATCCGATGGTCGTGTTGCACGGGCGATCATCGTGGCGTAGGTCGCCAGAGAGCGTGTGGTTGCAATTCGTCGAACGACATCTGACATCTCAATTAGTTGTTCACCTGTCAGTTGGCTTTGGCACTTTGGGAGATCACTGCCTGTGGTGCGTAGTACAACTTCGATCTCATCATCTTGTTCAGGGTAATCGACGACGATGTTCAGCATGAATCGGTCAAGTTGCGCCTCCGGCAGCGGATATGTTCCCTCTTGTTCGATTGGGTTTTGGGTGGCCAGCACAAAGAAAGGAGAGGGAAGTGGGTGCCGCTGACCACCTACGGTGACCTGGCGTTCTTGCATTGCTTCCAACAAAGCAGCCTGAGTTTTAGGTGGCGTACGATTGACTTCATCTGCCAGGACCACGTTGGCGAAGATTGGACCCGGTAGGAAACGGAACTGCCGTCGTCCCGTGGATCGATCTTCTTCAATAACCTCGGAGCCTGTGATATCAGCTGGCATCAGATCAGGTGTGAACTGTATGCGACTGAAGTCTAGCGAAATGGCTTGGGCCAGAGAAGCAATCGTAAGGGTCTTCGCTAAGCCCGGAACTCCCACCAGTAGGCAATGGCCACCGGCGAGCATAGCGATAAGAAGCTGCTCGATGACGTCTTCTTGACCGACGATGATGCGAGAAAGCTCGCTGCGCACGCCTTCCAGCGAACCGCTTAGCCGCCCGAGCGCTTCCATCTCAGCTGAACTGGAGTCTGCTTGGCTCTCTTCCACTCGACTGCTTTCTGGTTGCATCAGTGATTGGATGTGATGTTAGAAGTATCTCGACGGGGGTCCTGCACGAGGGCGAATGCACCAGTTTCCGCATAAGTGCGACTTGCGGGAACAGCTCCCAATACCAACTGCATTATAGCAGCCCGTCGCTACCGCCCAATTACCTGACCCGGGCGGAGCTTTGTCGCCTGCACAATACGCCTAGCTGTTCTGGTGCAAAAGCATGTAGATTGACCATGCACCAGTTTATGTTGGGTGTACAGGTCAGAAGTCGTTTTCCAAAAAGACTGTGATAGCACGAAACGAAACAAGTCTTGCGTATGCTCTGACTAAGATTCGAAGTTCGAGCGATCTGTCCTCTGCCTGAACATCAAGAGAAAGTCAGTCGCACCAGCGACTAGCATACCTTGCGGAAACTCAGCACTAGCGCTCACTTTCGGTAGCGATCGTGGGGGCTGATGCCCTCGAGGATATAGGGAGTCAATTTTGCGAGGCGCCGGAGACGCGTCTCGGGGCGTTTGGCCTGCGAGATGTGATCGCACATTTCACGTTTCAAGCCAGGCTTTAGTTCCTCGAAGGCTTGGGACAAACGCGAGTCCTGAGCAAGTGCAGTTTGTAGTTCGTCGGGAACGTTGATGGGGCGATTGCGATCTGGTTTGGTGATCACGCCAGCTTTAGCCAGTTCTGCTGCGTCCTTGATGTAGGACTTGATGATGCGCGGCTTGATCTCGTCGCCTGACGTCATGCGCCATTGTCTCATCGCCTTCGTCTTGCCCTGTTGTGCATTGGTCAGAACTCCGCGCGAGTCTTCGAGGCTACTGCCTTCGAAGAACCACAGCCCGAAATACGACTTGAACGCCCCGATGCCGACGACATTCTTGCTGGAAGCCGTGTAGCACGGCAGGGACCATTTCAAGCACTCGGTCAGACCGGTCGACAACACGATCTGACGCAGAACCGCGATTTCATTACGCCAATGTGCGGCGGTCGCGAAGTACTCGTCACAACTCGCATACTTTTTCATAGCGTCTACTTTCGCCAGAGCCAGCGCATCGACTCGGGCAGGATAGCGCCGCCGTGTTTTCCATTATGTCCGCCTTCGCCATAGACAAATTTGTAGTCGTAGCCGACGAACTTCAGTGAGGCAGCCATCTCCTGATTCGCTAGCGGCCAGTTGCCGTGTCGATTGTCCAAGTCACCGCTGCCGTCTTGCAAGAAGACACGTATCGGCTTCTTGTCAGCTTTGCGGATTAAAGCTTCGCAGTTGTTCCCGCCACGAATGTTGACGAAGCTGCCCACGTGGCTAAGGACTTTACGAAATGCATCCGGGCGGTACCACGCGACATTCCATGCGCAAATTCCGCCAGAACTAATGCCGCAGATCGCTCGCATCTCAGGGTCATCGGTCAAATTGTGTTGCTTACTGACTTCGGGCAAGATCTCGTCTAAAAGAAACCGAGCGTACTGATCCGAGAGCGTGTCGTATTCGAAACTGCGGTTGGCGGGCGTTGGTTTCCAGCCGCGCTGCTCGGGAAGTTTCTCTGACTTATGGCCCGGGTCGATAAAAATACCGATGGTGACTGGCATGTCGCCAGCGTGAATCAGATTATCCATCACGGTCGTCGCTCGGAAGTCACCATTGGGGTTGAGATAGGCGTGGCCGTCTTGAAAAACCATCACAGCGGCAGGCTTGGCAGGATCGTACTGAGCTGGAACATAGACCGAGTAATGCCGGATGGTGCCTTCGAAGATTTCGCTCTTCCAGGTGAAGTCAGTTACCTTGCCTTGAGGGACACCAGGTTTGACCATGGAATCAGGGCCAAGCTTGTACTGGCTATCATCAGCTAGTGAGAATGTGATCAGGCTGCAGCAGACCAGGTAAGCAGTTGCCGCAGGTGCTAGGTAGGATTGGATAAGTCGTGTTTTCATGGCGTGTTTTCGGCTGTGCGTCGTGTGATTCTGTGGGTAGCTTATACTGCTGGATTCAGGAGCAGATGGAGTTAACATCCGTTCCAAAGGCGACTTCAGAGCATAGCAGTTTCTCAATCGGATTTCATGCAAATGACGGAAGATATCCAAGTTGGCAAGTCGCGAAGAGGATGTTGGCTGTATCTATTGGGGATTGTCTTCGGCCTGCCGATCCTCCTGATCGGGTTGGTGTTGCTAATCTTTGGCTGGCGTGATGCGTCCGCGGGCAGACGTCTCCAGCAGCGTCTAGATGCAATTAGTAGTGAAGGACTCCCAGTCGATAATGCGACGATGGAGGCCTACTACAACTCGTTGACAACCACCGAGCAAACGGACGACTGGCTGGCGGTGTTGGAAGAGATGCAGAGTCAAGAGTTCCGCGATTCCATTGAAGGTGTTCCGATCTTTGATGGGAAGGTGGACGTAGAGACTCAGTTTGTACCAGCTGGTGAGCCCTGGGTTCACGAGGCGGCGACACGAAGATTCCTTGATCGGTGGTCAAGTGTTTACCGTAAGGCATTGCAGCTGAGTATTGATGCCGAGCCCACGCGCTGGCCTATGGAATTTGACTCATTCAATACGAACCTCCAGAACACCCAGGAGATGCGCAGTGTTGCCAGACTAATCTCGTTGGATGGTAACCTTGCGCTTTACGATCAAGATTCTGGTGGTGTTCGAAGAAATGTACTGGCACTCGCGAGGTTACCCCGTGTTCTGGAGGGAGAGCCTTTGTTTGTCTCGCAATTGGTAGCAGCTGCGATCAGCTCGATGGGGGTTGATCTGTTCAGGGAGGGGGTTCAGCAAGGTGTTTTGGATTCAAACGATATCGATCGGTTGCTTCGAGAGTATCGGAATAAAACAAACGTGGGCCAAGCATGGCGGCGGAGCATCGTCGGCGAACGCGGCTTTGCAATGCCTGTCTTCCGTGATCCCGGAGTTCTAGGAGATGGTCGGGCACTCGCTTGGTTTCGCAACAACGATGCCAATACCGCACTGGATATCTATGAAAAGGCAATCGAAGCGTCGACGGAGGATCCAGCCGAGCTCTTAAAGAACACTCAGGAGCTGGAAGCTTGGATGCAAGAGCGTTTCGGTTCGATGAACCTCCTCCAGCAGTTCGACAGCATTCTCTCGGGCATGTTGACTCCTGCGATGGCGGCGGGTGGTCGGGCATTTTCGCGTATCGCAATCCAACATCGAATTGCGATTCTGGCGGGAGGTGTCCGTATGTTCGAACAAGAAACGGGCTCGTTCCCCGAAGACCTTAGCGAACTATCAAAATATGGGATCGACGTTTCTCAGTTGCAACCACCTGGCGGAAAACCCTTCGGATATCGCGTTGAAGATGGCGAAGCCGTCTTGTGGGGTTTTCCGATTTCTGTCGGTGACGTTTCTAGTACGCCTGAGCAGCCGCCAAGTCTCGCATTGGGTGAACCTAACCGAGGGTACAACGAGTTGTGGGTATGGCGACTCAAACCATCAGCACCGGAAGATGAGTAATCGAGCCGAGCGTTCGTCGCGGCCTGAGTTCGGGTAGTGGATTTGTCGATGGCCCGTTGAGTCAGGGGTCTTAAGCAAATCCAGCACGATTCACTCTCGAGTTAGGTGTGGTACGAGCACTCCTGTTTGACGCTAGAATAGCGGCCCGAGGTGCTGAACTAGGTGGGCCAGCGGAGTCGCTGGAATGCACCAATAAACTGTTAGGAATCGGGAGATAACGATGAAATATGGAATGAACCTACTGCTGTGGGGCGGTGAAATCAATGATGAGATGTTGCCAACTCTCGAATCACTAAAGGCAGCCGGGTACGACGGAGTCGAGTTGCCACTGTTTAATTTAGATCTCGACTATTCCGCTTGGGGTAAGCGACTGGATGATCTTGGGCTGGAGAGGACCGCAGTCACCGTTCGGAACCTCGAAGACAATCCGATTAGTACGGATGCTGCGGTGCGTTCCAAAGGGATTGAGCTATCGAAGAAAACACTGGATTGCTGCGCTGCAGCCGGTGTCCAGACACTGTGCGGGCCCTACCATTCTGCGCTTGGGCACTTTTCAGGTGCCGGTCCAACCAAAGATGAGTGGGCTTGGGGCGTCGAAAGCATGCGAGCGGTAGCTGAACACGCGGGCGAAGTGGGTGTGACGCTTGGCGTCGAAGCCCTCAATCGTTTCGAATGCTACTTCCTAAATGCTCACGCTGATGCGGCCCGTTTTGCCCGCGAAGTCGATCATCCGGCTTGTGGCATCATGTACGATACGTTCCATAGCAATATCGAAGAGAAAGACATCGAGGGTACCCTTGCGGAGATCAAGGATAAGCTGGTCCACATTCACATTAGTGAAAACGATCGAAGTACGCCCGGAGCTGGCAATGTGAATTGGGAAAAGAACTGGCGCGGTATCGGGAATATCGACTACGATGGATGGCTGGTTATCGAGGCGTTCGGACTCGCGCTACCAGAATTGGCCGCAGCCACCCGGATTTGGCGCCGAATGTTTGACGACGAACTGCAGCTTGCAACTGAAGGACTCAAGTTTATGAAGTCCAAAGTAGCCGAATACTGCGGATAGGCCAACGCAATTCGTAGTACCCACCGGTGCGTTCAATCGCTAGCTGGCATCGCGGCACCCCAGCAACCTAGGGAGTCGATCAGCCTAAGTTGCTTTATCCACGTGTTTCGGCCCGAATTCGTTGTATAGTCGAATGGATTTCTGGCCGTCTTGATTCCGGAATCGGTCAAAATTGCCAGCTCGCAGCCCGGCCGCGGCAATCCATGCAACTCATT
>DNPC01000054.1:0-2924 GCA_003501565.1 Planctomycetaceae bacterium
GTTTTCGGATAGGTTCTAAGTTCACACCGACATTTCTCTCGCTTAGGCTACGTTTCTCGTTAGCGCCTGCTTTGTCCGATATCGAACTCTGATATCTCTAGAGACTTAGGTAACCAGTTCCCGACCGGAAGTCCTGAACTTCCCAGGTTGCCACGTGCTTCGAATTCGCGACCCGCAAATCCGCAGTGACTTGATGCGACGCTTGCTTCGTGGCTACTAGGACCAATGCAGCAAACATATGATGTCGCGCGTTCAATTTGCATTCCCAGTTGACACGCGGCGGTATACAACGACAGTAGTCTGGGGGTGGCACTGGGGCAGTTGTAGTAAAACGCCCAGGGGATTTGCGATGCACCGAAACGGGCACAGGAGCTGTGCACGCAATCGTGATAGGAAGGAATTTCCGATATGCAAATTACGTTCTCGACCGATATGAAGTGTGGTAGCTGCGTTGCGAAAGCTCAGCAGATTGCCGAGCGTCTGGACGGCGTCAACTTTATTTCGGCAAGTGCTGACGCGCCGCACAAGCCGTTGACTGTCGATGTCGCCGATACCGAATGCATCGAATCGTTGACAGAAAAACTAGCCGGCGCCGGCATTCACCTTGTCGACGGCGCCCGGTCAATGACAAATACAGCTCCGCCGACTCCCAGCGTACCGCCGCTCGTATCGATTGGCGAGCATCCTGAGCGGGCGACAAGTAGCGATTCGGCCAAGAGAAACTTGGCAGACCGGAAAGCGTTCGACATTACGCGTTACAAACCACTCGCGCTCGTCGTCGCATATGTCGCTGGTGCCACGCTTGTCTCTATGTGGCTAGGAGAATTGACCGCAGCGAGTGACGCGATGCGTCTATTTATGGGCTACTTCTTCTTGGGTTTTGCTTTCTTCAAGTTGCTGGACATTCCGAAGTTCGCTGACGCGTTTGCCACATATGACCCGATTGCTGCCCGATGGCGCACCTACGGACTTGCGTATCCACTGCTGGAAGTCGTTTTGGGCGGTATGCTCATAACCGGGACTCTCTCATGGGTCGCACAACTGATCGCAGTCGTTGTTCTATCCGTCGGTCTGGTTGGTGTGATTCACGCAGTTCGGCGTGGGCAGGCAATCCAATGCGCCTGCTTAGGTACGGTATTCGATCTACCCATGTCTTCAGTAACGATTGTCGAAAATACGATCATGATCGTGATGGGGCTCGCTGCCCTAACTCGCATTGCTTTCTGAGCCGAAAGCAGAGTAAGAGCAAGTCCTGTCGCCGGCGTCGGTTAAGAATCTCCGGACACTCAAGGTGTTATCCGGTCCCCAATATTCTGGCGACCTCTTTGGCCACGAAATCACGGGGGTGAGGCGATACGGCTCGATAGGGAAGAGTCGTCAGGATCACGCAAATCGATTCGGTATCTGGATCGGCCCAGCACATTGTTCCCGTCGATCCGGTATGACCGAAAGTATCGTTGCTTAGCCCTGGCGTATTGCCAATCTGTCCAAGGTCGAAACCAAGACCTCGCGGCCGAATTCCCGATCGGTTGTGATTGCGAATCATCAGGCCAATCGTTTTTGGCTGCAAGACTCTCCCTGTTGGATGCAAGAATTCGTTCAGAAATTTTGCTACATCGCGGGCCGATCCGTGTGCCGCGCCCCATGGAGCGCCTAGCTTCCGCCAATACTCGCTGTTCCAATCCCACGACTTGGCCTTGGGGTCGCCTGCTCCGGACTCCGGCGCCGCCCGTTCGACCTGATTCATAACGACATCTGAAAGTTCAAATTTGCCCAAACCCATCGCTGAACGACTCATAGCAAGCGGCCTATAGATCCGCTCTTCAACCAGGTCTGCAATCGCCTTGCCGCTGATCCGCTGAGCGATCTCGGTAGCCAACAGGATCGCCATGCTGGAATAGCCATATCGCTCCCCTGGCTTGAACAGCAGCGGCGTATTGATCGCCGCAGCGACAAATTCGGAAAGCGGCGCGTGCGCTGCGCGAAGCCGAGCGTTCTCCGGCAGTTGATCAGGTAGTCCCGAAACATGCGTTAGCAGTTGTCGGATCGTAATTTGCTCACGACCACCGCTGCGGAATTCGGGAATGTATCGCTGCACTGTGTCGTCTAGCCGAAACTCACCTTCGTCATAAAGGGTCATCACGGCGGCAATTGAAATCGTTTTGGAAATTGAAGCCAACAGAAAGATACCGTCTGGATCCGCGACTTCCCCATAGCTGAATGAGTAAGACTCTGATCTCTGCTCGACATGCAGAACACTCGCTGCGACCTCACCGACCGCGGCAGCTTGCTCCAGTATCTGGCCAGCCGCTTGGAACTTATCTCCATCGAACCAGGCTGGTAGTCTGGGGCACAAACCAATCGCGAGCCCACCTCCCAAAATTTGCCGTCGATTCATGTCGCACCTCTGCAAGAATTCCCTCGCAAACAGTCCATTGCAAACCGAGGCCATACACATTTTCCGAGCGGTCGGGTCGTACGGAGCTAATTATAACGCGTTGTTGACAGCCGCTTCGGCCGACCAGTATTGCGAAAACAACGCTAAACAGCCCATCAAAGTCTGATTTCCTGCCGATTGAAACCGTCACTGACGTTTAAGGCACTGCTTTGAATGTGCCTCTCGCTAGCTAGCAAGATCAGCGCCATTCCATGGCTTCAGGCCCTCTGAGAAGCTATAATCGATTCCGAGAGAGCTCATACGGCAGCTCCGCTAAGTCGCTCTTTGGCTGAAACCCAACACGGGAATTGCAAGCATGAAACTTCAAGTTCGAATCCTGACCGCCATGCTGCCAGCTGTCGTTCTGCTCGCCGACGCCGCTGATGGGCAAGTGATTCAACTGCCCAGTTACAGCCGAACCGGATACTCAGGTACCGTATCCATCCCCGACAGCGGCACAGGCTACTTGGGAGGCTCGCGATATTCG
>DNPC01000054.1:3006-8385 GCA_003501565.1 Planctomycetaceae bacterium
CGATCAGCGCTCAGTCGATCATCGGGTTTCAGCCGAGGTGGTACGTCCATCAGCGCCTCGGTCCAAATCATCGACCTGAAGGCTCTTGACGACGCAATTCTTGCCGGAGCAGTGAGCCCAAGATCTGGTGTTGTGTCTGCGGACTCTCCGGCCGCCGATGGGCAGCGAAACTACCTAGGACCACTGGCTCCTACTTCTGCAGCCAGTTCGCTTCGCCACGCCGATGACCGCTGGCATCGAACCATGGCGGGTAATCTAGCGACTGAACCATCGCGGTTTCAGGATTTAGCCGAAGCCAAGATACGCGATTGCCTACGTCGGGGCAAAGCAGCTGAGACAGCCGGACGAGTCCAGGCAGCACGGGTCTACTACCGAATGGCAATCGAAGCGATGACGCCTGAAATGCACGCCCGGTACCAGAAAATCCTCAAAGAACGTAAAGAAGCAGAAAAGTTAGCGGCCGAAAATGCTGCAAAGGACGCGCGCAAGAGTTTCTAGTTGCGTTCGCCCCCCTCTCATCGGCCTTCATTGGTCCTGCAAACCGGCCCCCAGGGCTCAAGCTGTCCATTCAACCTGGCGCTCCCGGAAGAATCCAGCTCCATCAGCTCAGCAAGACTACTCCGCAAGCAGCCTCTCAACATAAGCGCGGAATTCGACCATACGTGCCGGTGCGTCGGGCCCTAAGATCACGGGCCCTTTGCCCGGCCCCGGACGAAGGCCGTGACTACCCTTTACCAAAGTGGGATCAAGGGGAATCACGTCCATCCGATACCGAAAGCCGAGCATCTTCTGGGCGAGCCGAAAAGCTGCTCTAAGCTTCGATGTAGCAAACAGTTCACACGGATCGTAGCCTGGCTTACGATGAATGTCGACCGTCGGTGCGAAATCAGGCGCGCGATCGTCGTCAATCCAATAATAGTAGGCGAACCACGCATCTGGATCCGCCAGCGCGATCAATTCTCCCGATCTGGTATGGTCAAGTTCAAGTTCACCAGGTTGTACTACCGCCTCAATACCATCTACTTGTTCGAGTAGCTGTTGCACCTCAGGGATTCGTTCCCGATCAGCGACGTAGACGTGAGCCAGTTGGTGATCAACCACTGCAAAAGCTTGGCTGTCATGCGTCAACAACACCTCGCCAAACGGGCCGTCCCGCACGGTGAGCAGTCCAGCCTCTCGCAGGACGCGATTGATCAGCACAGGCTTGTCAACGGGAACCAATCCATACTCTGAAACGACAATTGGGGTTGCTCCGATATCCTCACACGCCTGAAGAACTTCCTGGACACATTTGTCCACTTCCACGACTCTCTGTGGATCATGGATTGGCTGTCTTTGGAAGTCGTAGTCTAAGTGCGGAAGATAGACGAGCGTAAGTTGCGGTTGCTGCTTTCGCATCACGCGGGCTGACGCCCGAGCAATCCACTCGCTAGCAGGCAGCCCGGCCGATGGCCCCCAAAAACTGAAAAATGGAAATGGCCCCAGGTTTTCCTGCAAGTTGCACTCTGACAAATCTAGAACGTCGAAGACTTTCGAACCATCGCATCCGTAGTGCGGCTTTGGTGTAACACTCCAGCGTACCGGTGCGCCTTGGTTGAACCACCAAAACATTTTGGCGGTTTGGTAGTTCTCATACAGTTTGTCTCCTTGGATAAGACGGTTTGATTGTTGCCAAAACCGAACTTCTCCTGTGTCGCGGAACAGCCAACCATTCGCGACGATTCCGTGGTCGCGCGGGGGTTTTCCGGTTAGCATGGTGGCCTGCGAAGTGGTTGTCACGGCTGGCAACGGACTTTCGAAGTCCTGGGCCTGGCCAAGCGCGGCGATACTGGGGGCTTGTTTGACCAGCTCTGGCGTCAACCCGACCACATTAATTACGCAGACTTTATTCATGTTTGTTGTGCACCAGACAAACACCCACAATTGGAAATGAAGCAGCTGTGAAGATAGTCGAAACCCCGGATTCTGCCTACGCACACATCAACGGATGGCGCTGCGAGGGATTCAAGGTCGGCCTAGTGCCGACGATGGGAGCCTTGCATGCTGGACACCTATCGCTGGTCGAGCGGAGTAGGAGTGAATGTGACTACACGGCAGTGTCAATTTTTGTGAACCCCACCCAATTTGGCCCACACGAAGATTTCTCGAAATACCCGCGAACACTGGAGGACGACCTGCGGCAACTCAGCAACCTGGATGTCGACCTGGTCTTCGCACCTCAGAACACCTCATTGTATCCCGATGGGTTTTCGTGCTTCGTTGGTACACCCAAAGTCGCTCAACCGCTGGAAGGTATTCATCGTCATGATCATTTCGCGGGAGTTACCACGATAGTATTGAAGTTGATGAATATCATGCCGGCAAATGTCGCCTACTTTGGTATGAAAGATTACCAACAACTGGCAGTGATTCGCAGAATGGTGGAAGATCTGAATGTTCCAATCCAGGTCGCCGGATGTCCCACCGTACGAGAATCGGATGGACTGGCAATGAGCAGCCGGAACCGCTACTTGTCCCCCGAAGGCCGACAGAAAGCACTCTGCTTATCCAAGGCGCTGAATTTTGCTGCAGATGCGATTGCTAGTGGACAAACCGCTGTATCTGAGATAGAAGCTTCCATGCAGAAGTTGCTGGTCGAGAACGGGGCTGACTCAATCGACTATGCTCGAATTGTCGATCCCGATTGGTTGACCGACATCTCGACAATCACCGGACCAGTAGTAGCCTTAATTGCGGCCCATGTTGAAAAAACAAGACTGATCGACAACCGCGTTATCGAATTAGAAAATTAACTTGCGCTGTTCTCTGGTCAGTTGCTAACAGGTCACGCTGTTAACTGGTCACATTGCAAACTATTCGCGCTCTAGAAAACGAGCTACGCGCTCACGGACGCCCGGGATGACTCTCTGAGCGTTTTCAAAGTAGATCTTCCGCAGGACGGCCTCGGGAAGGTGGACGCCATAGATCCGCCACAAACCCTGTGGAGGAAAAGCCTTCTCTGAATAGGGAAAATACTGATCTTTGGTTTCGAGAAATCTCCAGTAGTAGCGAAGACGTTTCTCCGGCCATGGGCCATCGGTACCAAACATGACCCGATCGGCATACTGAATCAGAAAATCTCGCGCTGTGTAGGGCTGTCGCCCCAATTCAGAAATCCTTGACGCAATCTCAACTACGACATTCGGATGGTCCTCCAGCCATTTGGCAGTCTGCTTAAGATCTTCTGCATCGTTACCCAAGTGAGCCAGAATAAACGTCGTCTCGGGATGCCGCGCAATCAGACGTGTCCGAGCTCCGTGCAGGTGTTTGCGGGAAGGAAAACGGTCAGCCGGGAAATGCCAGTCGGGGTGCCGCGAAAGCTCCTCCCATCGCTCGTTGTTTGGAGTTATAGGATCAAAAAACGCACTTGGATCGGCGGTGTGCATGATCACCGGCAAGCCGAGCTTGCCACACTCGTTCCAAATGGAGTCGAATCGTGGATCATCGATCTCGATGAAGCTACCATCTGGATTTCTATAACCTAGGCCGAACGATTTGAAAACTTTCACACCGCTAATCCCTCGCTCAGCCGCATCCCGTAGTGTTAAGACCGTACGATGCGCAAAGTCTTCGTGATGGCAGTCCCAAGCTGCATAGTCCTTCGTGGCGGCGGAACCTTGCCAGTTGATATTCGCGAATACGACAAAACGATCCTTGTAATCTGTCCACAAGAACCGCAGATGTTCATCCAAGCGGTCATTCAGACGTCCGTCCAAACTGGTGCATACTGCGATATTGTTCCGATCCATCAGACGAACGAAGCCGTCAAGTGTGTCTTTATCGTGGCGAGTCTTAAAATAGAAATGTGTGTGGACGTCTACGACAGGAAATTTCGCTTTGGTGATTGTCGTAATTGGTACTACTAGTTTCGGGGCAGGCCGAAACTCACTGAGCGTCAGCCCATCTGTAGCCTCCTGAGTTTCTGGTACTTGTGCCGTAGCGGTTCCAACCAACGCCCCGAGATAGAGCATCCAAGCGATCACGAAAATCCTGAAAAACTGCGCGCTAGCTAACTGCCAACCGGCGTTTCGAAGCATACTCTTGTCATTCCAGGGCAACATTCTCTGGCCACCGTCTCAGGTTGTGCAGGTAACTCACTTGCTGTGCGCGCGTTCTTAGAACAGCCTACGTGCCGTGGCCTGTCGTACCGGCATCACACTTGATCTTGCAAACGCGTTACAAGCCACGAGAACCGCCCAAATGGCTTGTGATTGGTTTTCAGCCTAACCGCTTTGGTTGGCAAACAAAGTTGTTGTACCGTTAGAAATTGACGAAAAGATCGTTGAAAGGCCTCAATCAGCCTTAGCCACTTGGGGTGCTTGGTCTGAGGGTAGATCTTCAGGCTCGATTACTCCTGTGATCTCGGCTGCCTTTTTGCCCTTGAAAGCACCTGGTTTGCCGAGAAACTTGCCGACACCCTCGACTTCAATTTCGATCGGCACTTTCGTGTCTTTTTCGGTAGTGATGATATCTCCTACCTGAAGGTTCAAGAGATCGACTGCCTTGATGGTGCTTTGTGCGACGGTCGCAACCAATTCGACTCGAGAATCCCCCAGCAATTCGCTGATCTGCTTTCGGCTCCCATCATTAGCGCGACTTGATGCATAACCGACCCACGAGTTGTTGCTAAGCTTCGAACCGATGCGTTCGATTGTATTGAAGGGCACACATAGATTTACCATCCCACGAGCCTTACCCATCGTGATTTCGAAGCTGACGAGAATCACAACTTCGTTCGGTGGAACGATTTGCACAAGTTGTGGGTTACTCTCGACTCGCTGAAGTTCAAAATCAATCGTGATTGTATTGCTCCAAGCCTCAGCCAACTCCCGCAGAAACGTCTGTGTTATGCGACTGGTAAGGCGCAGCTCAATATCACTGAGTGGGCGTTTTAGGGCAGAGTCGGTTGAGGCCGCTCCGCCTAACATCCGATCAATGATCGGGAAGAGAATGGACGGGCTGAAGTCAAGAATCCAATTGCCCTCCAGTGGTGCCGGTCGAAGGAGATTAAAGCAAGTAGGAATCTCGAGACTGTAAACGAACTCGCTGTAAGTCAATTGGTCGACACTAATCAGTTTGCTTTCGACCATCGTGCGGAGCAGTGCAGAGGCCGATGCGCCAAAGTTCCGTGCGAATCCTTCATGAAGCGACTGCAGAGCTCGCATCTGCTCCTTGCCAACTCGCTCCGGACGCTTGAAATCGTATGCAATGACTCGTTGGCGAGCGGCGGCAGGCTTCTTGGTTCCTGCCAACATCGCCTCGGCAGCCGCATCCATGTCGTCCGCCGCAGGGAGGGCCGCGTCCGCACCATCAGACGCTGGCTTCTTTTTGGATTCACCA
>DNPC01000051.1 GCA_003501565.1 Planctomycetaceae bacterium
CGAGTGCTTGGCAAAGATCGTCAATGATATCTTGCGTGTTCTCGATACCACACGCCAAGCGAATCATGTTGTCAGGTATACCGAATTTCTGGCGATTCTCGGGCGTCTGCTGGTAGTAACTCATGACAAGTGGTTGTTCGATGAGCGTCTCGACTCCGCCCAGGCTTGGCCCGATGCGCGCGATTTTGGCACCATCAACGATGTTGGCTGTTTGACGCCAGTCAGCATCTTTGACGAGGAAAGTGACCAAGCCGCTAAAGCCCTTCATTGTTCGCTTAGCGATTTCGTGCGACGGATGACTGACGAGTCCAGGGTAGTAGACCCGCTCGACACGCGGATGCTCTTCCAAGAATTCTGCAACAGCTTGACCATTCTCGTTGTGCCGCTGCATGCGAAGCGCAAACGTCTTCAAACCACGCTGCAAAAGATACAAGGCATGCGGGGAGTTAATTCCTCCCATGATGCCTCTTAGGTTGCGAACATCTTCGAGTTGTTCGGTACTGCCAGTAATGCATCCCGCTAACAAGTCATTGTGACCACCCAGGTACTTCGTAGCCGAGTGCAACACGTAGTCCACACCGTAGTCCAGTGGGCGAATGTTGAACGGCGTGGCGAGAGTTGCGTCGATAAGGGTTTCGACCTCACGGGACTTTCCAAGTGCAACGAATTGCTCGAGGTCAATACAGGAGAGGTGCGGATTGGTTGGTGATTCACTTACCAACATCTTCGTGTTCGGCGTAATCGCGGCTTCCATTGCGTCGAAGTCACCAGTCGGAACTTGACGAGTGGTCACACCAAAGCGCGCCAGGTGCTTGTAACAAAACTCGCGGCTACGATGATAACACTGATCGAAAAACACGATTTCATCGCCCGCACTCAGCTTGGCCATCAGCAAGCCAACGATGGCCGCCATTCCGCTGGAGTAAACGACGCTGTCTTCTCCGCCATCAAGTGCCGCTAGCTTGCGTTCGGCAACGCGTTCATTGGGATTCCCGTAGCGACCGTATTCCTCACGCTGCTCGCCCGATTCAATAAACCGAATAATGGAATCGGAGTCGTCGAAGGTGTAAGTGGATGCACAAACAATTGAATCGGTGATCGCGTCCGAAGGCTTTTGTCGAGCTTCCCCGCCGTGGACGCTAACCGTCGATTCGCCAAGCTCAGAGACATTCAGAGGCTTAGCCGCATTTTTTTGCGGAGTATTTTCGTTGCTCATCGATTCGCCAGCCTGCGATTTTTCAATCTGCATAGTGTCTTTCCGTTGCTTTGTTGCGCGCTTGAGTCTGCCTCTGAAGCGTCCAAGGCTCAGCTGCGAGTGCAGCAGGTATTCGTTGGCGCATGAAAAAAGCCGCATATTCCTCCATCGGAACGGCGGCCGGCAACAACACTAAACGGTAGAGAAACTGAGTGCGATAGCGTCGCGTAGACTTGAATCACCCCAGTGGCTCTTTAGCAGTTCAGGCTGCAAGCGGCCGCAAATCCCTCGGAGCTCCAATGGTAGCTGGCACGCACGAGCAAGACAAGCGCTAAACGGGTTTCCGTGACAAGCTACATGTCCAGTGCGGTAGGCCAGACGCTACGACGGCCAAGGTTTTCCCATTCGCTAATCTTTCGCGCGGCCTTTGCGTGTCTGGCCAGTTTCGAAGGGGCCAGACCAATCTATGGCTCAGGTTTCCGACTTGCGGCTAATCAAAATTCCGCTGTCTTCGCATTCGCTTTTTGTCGGAGGCTTTTCGTTTGTTATCCAGCCGACGTTGCTGAGATGCTCGGCTGGGCCGCGTTTTGATGCGTCGTTTGGGAGGCGTCAAAGCTGATTGCAACATGGTCCTGAGCCGCGATCGACAGGCTTCGACGTTCTTAATGCTGTCACGATGCTCCTGGGATTGGATGACAAGGTGCCCGTCCTGGGTGAGATAACGCCCAGCCATGTCCGCAAATCTGGCCCACACCGCCGGCGGGATGGTATCCGGTTCAGGTATCCAACGCAGCGTCGCTTTGCTGTTCACTTTGTTGACGTTCTGGCCTCCCGGACCACTACTGCGCGCGAACGACCAGTGGAATTGTTCAGCTGGTATCACGAGTCCAGAACTAATTCTCAGGCTGCGAGCAGTCGGTGATTTTTCAGATTCGCTCACGGCGTTCTTTCCTAGGGATGGCGATGCTATTTACCGCCAGGCGACGGATATTCTCATGCACCACGTGTTGTCAGGCAGGAAGTCAACGGACGGCCGGAGCTATTGTAGAACGATTGTCCCGAATCGTCTTTGGCCGCTCGGCCGCCATGTAGTCAGAATCGATTAGTAGGAACCACTTCATAACCAGGCCTAACCGCATGCTGCAATGTCATGAAAGCGCACTGATCAGGCCTTGTGAAACGTCAATGGTGATAATTTTGGGTGTTGCGTTCACAAACCGCTCGCATGCCAATTCAATGTTCGTTAATCTGTCAGGCCCGCTTTCTTGCTCACTTTCCTACCCGTCTGCCTGCCATGAGCCAATCTGCTGATCACGAACGCCAACTAATTTTAGCGGCCAAGGAACAAGGCCAGCTAGCCACAGCACTCACCTACGTCAAACTCTCCGGCCCGGGATGGCTACAGGGAGCGATTACGCTTGGTGGTGGCTCCTTGGCAGGAGCTTTGTATCTGGGCGTGATCATGGGCTACGACATGATGTGGCTGCAGCCCGTTGCTATGATACTGGGCGTGATCATGCTGGCCGCCATTAGCTACGTCACGTTATCGACTGGGCAGCGCCCGTTCGCGGCCATCAAGGAAAACATCAGTCCCGTGCTTGCTTGGGGTTGGCTGATCGCGTCGATGATGGCCAACATCGTTTGGAGCCTTCCACAATTCGCTCTTGGTACGGCAGCTGTTCAGCAGAATTTGGTGCCAGCTACAAACGGTGGCAATGGAACATTCATCGTTGCATTCTCGCTCTTGATCATCGCCTCGATCGTGGTTTGGTTCTACAACAGCGGATCTTGGGGCATCAAACTGTTCGAGATCGTGTTGAAAATCATGGTCGGCATCGTCGTGCTTAGCTTTTTCGGTGTGGTCGCTGCAATGACTTATCACGGCGCACTGGACTGGGGCAAGATCTTGGGCGGGTTTGTGCCAAACCTCTCGTACTTGTTCAACCCTGTTCCGAGCATGGTCGAGAAAATCTCCGGAAGCGAGTACAGCGAGTGGTGGAGCACGTTGATCGCCGGCACGCAAAAGGACAAGATCATTACCGCGTTTGCGACCGCGGTTGGGATCAACATGACGTTCTTGCTGCCCTATTCGATGCTCCGCAAAGGCTGGGGCAAGGATCACCGCGGGCTAGCGATTTGTGATTTGTCAATCGGTTTGATCGTGCCGTTTGTACTTGCGACCGGCTGCGTGGTGATCGCGTCGGCCAGTCAGTTTCACGGCCGCCATGAAGACGTTTTTGCGATGCTAGAAAGCGGCAAAGGCAAAGAGGTCGGAGAGTACAACAAACTGCTCGACAAACGTCTGACCGAAGAAATGGGGGACGAGTACAGCGACCTCTTAAAACTGGTCAAGGAAGAAGACGAAGCAGCAGCCGAGAAAGTCAATGAACTGCGAGCCGGATTGCCTGAAGTTGACCGACGAATCGCGGCAATGCTAGCCGGTCGGGATAACTTGGCGCTCGCCAAGACTCTCGAGCCGCTAGTGGGACCTCAAGTGGCTCAGAAGCTGTTTGGTATCGGAGTGCTGGGTATGGCGATCTCAACCATCATCATTTTGATGCTGATCAACGGATTCGCGTTTTGTGAAATGCTGGGCGTTCCGGCGGAAGGCATGATGCACCGCATCGGCTCGATGATCCCTGCCGTTGGCGTAGTTGGTCCGTTCGTGTGGGGGGCCGCCGCTCCGGCACTTGCGACGCCGACCAGTGTGATTGGCGGTGCGATGTTGCCAATCGCGTACTTATCCTTCTTGCTGTTGATGAATTCAAAGCGACTGCTTGGCGACGCGATGCCAACTGGAGCCCGCCGGCTGCGCTGGAACATTTTGATGGGCATTGCGACCTTGATTGCTTCCTTTGGTTCGGTCTGGGGCATGATGGATAAGAAGCTACCGGGTGGGTTTCCGATTGGCCGAGTTGCGTTGGGCGTGCTCGCGGTATTGCTCTTCCTGGGTATCATCGGCTTCATCAGCAAGAACGGACGATCATCGCAACAGGCGGCATCGTAAACAATCGATCTCGTAGCCGAATGGGCGCTGCGCCCCACGCCACGTTATTTCGTAGCCAGCTAGGCTACACTTCGACTTTTTAAGTCTCGACGACAAGCGATTTGCGGCCAGTGCGAGGAACGATTTCGAAGGTAGCGTATGATCAACTCGTAAAAGGTGCCTCCGAATTGTTGCCAATCCGGCTACTAATCCGCCTGGGTACAGGCGGAGCTACGTGAAGGCGACAATCCGGCTACTAACCCACCTGGGGACACACGCAGCTACGTGAAGGCGACAATCGGCTACGGGTGTGCTGCTGATCCGGCTACGGGGTTGTCCATACGAATCATTGGCAGTCCGGTCACGGGGGCTGTATAGTCCAACCTTTCAAGCAGAACAGAGCGAGGTCGGCGAGATGCATTTGGACGCAACGCGTTTAGCGCCGCAGGCAACCCCCAAACAATCAAGCTTGAGTCGTTGGATTCCGTACGTGGTCGCTGCCGTATCGGTGCCGATCGTCTACTTAACGGTCGTAGCCATGCTCGATCGCCAGATGCTGGCTGCTGTTCTGGCCTCGATCGTCTCGCTAACGCTGCTGACAATCATTAAAACCTGGCAGACGCGCGGACGTCTTTCGTTGGCAGCGACTACCATCGTGCTGCCGCTCTTAGCGGCACTATGTTGTGTGGCGTTATTGAAGTTAGCTCCCTTGGCCGAACGGCAAGCTGCCATTGAACAGCTTCGCGCTGCGAACATTCAGTCTCGTCTGAAAGCTCCATCAATCCAAGGAGAATGGGCTCAAGATTCATCTGGGTTCCTGATTCCGGTGTGGCTGGCGCGATGGTTCGGCCCAGATTGCTTGACTGAAGTCCGTGAGCTGGATTTTGATTTGGCGGATGTCGGCGATATCAATTTCGATAGCATTCCCACAGGTGCCCTTCGAGAAGTCAAGATTCGGCGAGCTCGCGCGACTCCAAAACTCGCAAAAACAATGGTCGATTGGCTCAATACGCTCAGCGACGTTCAGCTGACAATCCAGTTTGAATCCGTCACGGACAACGACCTAAAGGAGATCGCGAGGATTAAACCTGGGCTTCTGAACAATGTGCATTTGGATTTCGGAAGCGAACCTATTCGGCCAGTTAGCAATACCACCTACAGTTCCAGGGTCGTGCTCGGCGGAAGTACACTTTCCGCCGAAGTTGCTCGCCAACTAGTCTCTGTTCGTACACAAAACACGTTGACATCATTCCTGGTGCCCAAGCTCGAGCCAGGGGCGGCCGAGGTGCTGGTTGAGAACAAGTCCCGCTTCCTACGGTTCGATGAAACGGAACTGACTGCATCTGAGATTGCAGCAATATCTAGCGGCAGGTTACGGCACTTGGTTTTGTTTGATTGCAGCCTCCCAAGTGCAAGCGAGATTCGCGATGCAGCAGCGGCCAGAGGCCAGGCAAAGTCAAGCAGCAGCCCTGCCCCTGACGACATTCGATGGCTGACAATCTATGAGGGCTCAAGCAACCTCAATCAGATATTGACCATCGCTGAAGCATTTGAGTGTTATTCGCTCAGTTGCGATTTAGTGCTTGATAAAGCAGAAGCGAGTCGGATCCTAACAAGCACTAGATTAACCTCGGTTGACTGTATCACGCTTCGGAATGACGAGTACGTTCGCGTGAGGTTCGTTTCGGGAGAATCGCCAGAGTACTTTGGCAGACCATTCAACGCGCCACGTTTGCCCGACTCGGGTTCCAAGGTGAAGGATTGGTAACACTCTCACGCTGGTGACCAAACGCTAGCAGGTATCGCATGCGCATGCCTCGCTTTCGACGCAAGCAGTTGCTTCTCGGGCTCAATAACGAGTCGCAGAAAAGACAGTATGTAAATCAGCGGCTTCGCGCTAGCATTCGGCCCCTTCAGAGGTTTGCAGGAACAATAGGCTATCCAGGATCGCCATGCTTTTGCAGTAATTCCCAACGGGCCCGAAGGGCGTGATCCTCCACGACTTGCTTGTGACAACCGCCACGACCGCAGACTTGTTAGACTACCGGTTGCTGCAACTCACCGCTGAACGCCTGGCTTGCCTGCATTCCTTCGTTTTGGACTTATCGCTGGAGCATCTTGTGGTTTTAACATTCCTGGAACGTCCATTGTTTAGCAACTTAGCTACGCTGGTCGCGTGTGCTTTTTTCTATTGCCATACCGAAGTCGCGGCTGTTGGTGAGACCTCAAAACCCAATGTCGTGATCGTAATTTCCGATGATCAAGGGTATGGCGACTTATCCTGCAATGGCAATCCGATCCTGAAGACTCCGAATATCGACGCGCTGGCCGCTCAGTCGGTCAGCTTGTCCGATTACCATGTAGCACCCACTTGCTCTCCGACGCGGTGTGCATTTCTGACCGGGCATTGGACCAACCGCACTGGCGTTTGGCACACAATCATGGGAAGGAGCATGCTTCGTGAAAATGAAGTCACGATGGGGCAGGTATTCAAGGATGCTGGTTATGCGACCGGAATGTTTGGCAAGTGGCACTTGGGGGACAACTACCCGTATCGCCCAGAGGACCGCGGATACACAGAAGTCATGCGGCACGGTGGTGGCGGAGTCGGCCAAACGCCGGACTACTGGGACAACGCTTATTTCGATGGCAGCTATTGGCACAATGGTACGCCAGAGAAAGTCAGCGGTTTTTGCACAGATGTCTTTTTTGACTATGCACAGCAGTTCATCAAGGATCAAAAAGCGGCCGGCAAACCGTTCTTGGCGTACATTGCCACCAATGCACCGCACGGGCCGATGCATTCGCCTGTAAAATACAGCGAACCCTATTCAGCGCAAGGCGTCAATGTCGCGAACTTCTATGGAATGATCGCAAACATAGACGAACGTGTAGGCTCAATGCGAAAGTTCCTGGAGACAGAAGGCCTCGCCGAAAACACCATCTTCATTTTTACGACTGACAACGGTTCTTCGAGTGGCTGGAAGATTCACAACTCTGGGATGCGAGGCAACAAAGGCAGCCCGTACGATGGCGGCCACCGCGTGCCATTCATGATGCACTGGCCAAGCGGCGGATTCGATCAACCACGCAGTGTGGAAACGATTACAGCGCACGTTGACGTTCTACCGACGTTGATTGACCTTTGTAAGATCGATGCACCGCCCGGTGTCACATTTGACGGCCGTTCGATTCGTCCACTCTTGGAAGACAGCGCCAATTCTTGGCCTGATCGCATTCTGGTCACAGACTCACAACGTGTCAAAGATCCCATCAAATGGCGCCAAAGCTCAGTGATGACAAATCGATGGCGGCTAATCAACGGCAAAGAGCTGTACGATATCAAGGTTGACCCTGGTCAGCAAAGCAACGTGGCCAGTGGGCATCCCGAAGTCGTCGCGCGACTTCGGGAATTCTATGACGATTGGTGGGCGGAACTTGAACCTACGTTTGCAAATGAGACTCCGATCTACCTTGGCCATGAAGCGGAGAATCCCGCTCGGTTGACCAGTCACGATTGGATTACAACTGGCTCAACCCCGTGGAACCAGTCACATGTGCGTCGAGCGATTAACGGCAAGGGCTCGACAGGTTTCTGGAACGTGAATGTAACCCAGACGGGCAAGTACCAAATTCGGCTCAGGCGTTGGCCTGAGGAAACCGGATATGCAATCAACAAAGCAATTCCTCCCGGAGAACCGGTTCCGGGGGCCAAGGCATTTCGGGAGACTCCAGGCGCTGGGATCAACCCGGTCCGCGCGGTACTTTCAATTGGCGATGTACGAGCCGCCCAAGCGATTGCCCCCGGCGATGTCGAGGCAGTATTTGAGATGAAGCTTCCGGTTGGTCGCACGCGAATGACAGCTCGGTTCGTTGCTGAAGATGGTACCGAACACGGAGCTTACTACGCGTATGTTGAACGCCTGCAATAGCGGGCTTGGTGACTTGTGGTAGCCAAACGAGATGGCCCGGCGGGGCGTGTGGCATCTCGCAGGCTGCGGGGATCTCCCAGGCTGCGGGGATCTAGGTCGCGCTGCACTAGCCCAGTTGTGTAAACAGGGCAAACGCAAGTGAAACTAGACCGACGCAAAATATTGCACCGAGAAAACAGCCGATCGCCAATACGGTAGCCAGAGTCGTCATTACTCGACTAGCGGCTGTGCTACGGAAAAAGCCGCCGTGAGCCCACTGCGGCATCACGATGTAGCTAATGATGCCGACAGCGGCTTGTAATGATACGTGGATTTGGAGTGCGATTGGTGTGAGAACTGCCGTGATGATTAGCGTCTGACCGAATACGAAAAGAGCGAAAATCATCGTCTCGCCCAGGTAGAAGGGTTCCCCGAGCGCATTGTGAAACAGCTTTAGCCCGAAGGCGAAGGGCAAGCAGAAAAACAAAAAGCCCGCGTACATATAGCCCTGCTGCATCGCATTGATGTAGGAGTTCGCCATGAGCTCGGGCAAGGGTTGACCAATTCTTTCTTCAGCCTTGGCAAATTGTTTAGCCATCTCCGGATTGTTGGCTGCTTGAGAGGCAAAACGAGCTGAAATTGAATCAACCAACTGCCCTTGGACCAGCCAAAGCGAAAAAAGCTGTAGAGCGGAGCCAAGAACAAACACTGTGATTGGACTAATAAAACACTGTTTCTCGCCACTGGCGTACTTTCGGGCAACAACGCCCGGCTGCTTGAACAGCTCGATCAGCGTATGTAGAAATCCCGATTCATAGTCGATGAATTTCGTGATCGCATCCCACAACATCGGGCCGAAACGATGGCGCCGGGTCAGTCTCTTCTGGCCGCAAACCGAACAATAATCGCCAGTAAACGGCTCCGAACAGCTTACGCACTCGGTTGGCAGCTCGATGCCGTCCGTCCAGTGCGTCTGGTTGTCCGGCGGTTGGGAGTCCACCAGTTCGCGGTTGGCGGCGTTTGATGTGTCGCTCACGGGCACGTGTTCACTCATGGCAATTTGTTAGGGACACGGTAGGGCTATCAGTTTACGTGCATACGAGAACGGTATCGTAATCCGCTGGGCTCAAGGGTGTATAGCCGAGTATAATCAGCCGACAAAATTACACGTCGCAGGATAGAAGCACAGGATCGAAGCACTCGAGGGGCAATATGTCGATTGTCGAGACGATACAAGCACGCAAAACCACAAAAGTGCTAAGCGATGAGGAACTAGCGCCGATGGATCTGGGAGATAAGCTCGACAGTCTGCTCGGGGCT
>DNPC01000471.1 GCA_003501565.1 Planctomycetaceae bacterium
TGGTCCGGAGCCGGAGTGTTCGGTGCGGGCTCTGCGGGTGTATTGGGCTGGGCGGGGGCAGATTGAACTGCGGAATCACCGCCAGCACCTCCAGCCAGTGGCTCCGCGAGTGGCACACCCGCAATCCATGCGAGCACGAACGTGATTGCAAAGTAGCATGCAAAGTGCATCACACCCGAGATAACCTCCAGCTCGAAAACCGCAATCGAGGCTACCGAGCCTAGGACCAAGACGATGGGAATCATCACGGCCATAGTCAATCCAGTGGTCTCCGCCATGCTAGCTTGGTTAAACAAATAAATGGGGATCCAAGCATAGATGGCCCAAGTCAGCGCGAAGATGGTCGCACAAATGGCCAGGCGAACATAAAGCGGCTTACCCAAGTATGCTTGCAGTTCATCGTCGCGTAAAAACCAATACCCGACAAATGCAAGCGGTACAGCTAGCAAAAAGGCAAATACAGCTAGCGCCGGAGTTGGCAGTCCGCCTCCGCTGAACCCAATCCCAACAGCAGTGGCGATCGTGCCAACGGTCAGTACCGCTGCGATCGTGATCACCAGCGGCGACAACTTCACTTCGCTCCGCCGGACTGGCTTGAGGACGCTTCGTCCCTTTGAGTCTTTCGGCCCGTCGCTCTCGGGCGCGTGAATGACGACTTCTTCGGATTTCTCCGGAATTTTGATTGTCTTCTGGCAGCTCGGGCAGGGCCCGCTCTTACCTGCATATTTGTCGCTGACCGTGAAACGCTTCAGGCAGCTAGGACAAGTTACTTGAATTGCCATAAGATAGAAACTGAAAAGAGTAGAAGCGGAGCGGAGCTTGCGTTTCTATTTTATATGACACCCTCGTAGGTTCGCCACCGGGAGCGAAAACACCTTGGAATCTCCTGAATCTCCGCTGTTAAATATCGTTCTCTTTCAGCCAGAAATACCGCAGAATACGGGAAATATCGGTCGGACCTGCGTCGCCCTGGGGATCAAACTTTGGATGGTTCGCCCCATCGGCTTCCGCTTAGATTCTTCCCAACTGAAGCGATCCGGCATGGACTACTGGGAGCACCTCGACTGGGAATTGGTCGATTCTTGGTCCCAGCTGTCTGAGCGACTGTCGCTTGATCGCGCCTGGTTGTTCACGAAATTCGCCACTCGACCTTACACGGCTGCCAAGTTTCAGCGCGGTGACACTCTCGTTTTCGGGAACGAATCCAGTGGCGTCACCGAGTTGATCCAACAGCAGCTACGTTCGCGAGCCATCATCTTGCCGATGCGCGATAAGGTACGTTGTCTCAATCTTGCAACATCCGCTGGCATTGCAGCCTACGAAGCGGCACGACAACTCGGTCAGTTCGAAGTTTAGGAAAACCAGGTGGTCAACTTCTTTAGCCTCTCCCGTCTGCAAAGTAGCGAGAGATCTCTGCTTGTGCAGTTCTCGCAGTGGCTGATCTGCAGAAACGGTGCTTTGACCGGCTGTCTTGCGATCGCGATCCTTGGTTGGCCTGGATTGCAGGCACGCGCGGAAGATCCTGAATTGTTCGCGCTTCGCCAGATGGTGAAGGCCGATCTTGGCGATGCAGCATTGCGTTATATCGACGCGCGTCAAAAGTTAGCCAGCGAAGACGACATTCGCGCGCTTTGGACGCAGCGGCGCGCTGAGACACTGGCACAAATCGGGCTCTATTCATCCCGCCCGGACGAATATGCAAGAGCGAATGATGTTTGCGAAGAATTCACCAGCAACCCGAACAACCGCCGACGCATTCCGTGGTTAAAGTGGCAGCAAGCTCGCGGGTATTTCTTGCGGGCTCAATCTGACTTGGCTGCCTACTTGGCTGCCCCAGCCGACAAATCACGCGCGCAGGATGTGCTGGCTGCCGTGCGGAGAATCGTCGAAGACCTCGAAGACCTTGATGCGGATATAGCCAGCCGGCTCCCAATTGCAGCTCGCCCCGTCTCTCGCGATGAACCGTTGGAGGCACCGATCAAGCAGCTACACAGTTTGCAAGTCGATACATCCCTCTTGAAATGCGAATCGCTGTGGCTTCGGGTACAGGTCTACCCGCCGGATAGCAAAGATCGAATCGCAGCAGCAACTCTGCTGACGGACACTGCCCAGGAGGTGCTTGATCGTACGGATGCAAGCTGGCCAAATCGCGAGCAACTCCTCACGATTTATGCGGCTGGGCAATTACAACTCGCAGCTGCACGTGACGGGCTGACCACTCTGCTACGGCTCAGTCGCGAAGGGGCTTCAGATCAAACTCGTTCCGAATGTGCAAGACTGGCCATATCGCACCTGTGTGCGTCTGACCAGCCGAGTCGTGCCAGGGCGCTATTGTCCCGTATTCCAGATCGGCAAGCCACGAAATTGCTTGCCGAAGTTGAGATTCGATTGGCGGAATTAGCAAGTGTTCCAGTCGAGGCACGCCAGCAACGACTCTCGGAAATCGTAACACTTGGGCGGAGCGTGCGAGAACGCTTCGGTGCCTACTGGGGCAATCGAGCCGATGCGCTTCTTGTAAGACGTGACCTTGGCACCAGTGCCAGTGGCGCCAGCGCCCCTCCGAACACAGCCCTCGATCTGCTCGAAGTAGAGGCCAAACAGCTGCTGGCGGCAGGCCAGACAGCGGAGGCGATGCGGGTTTTGCGTGAGGGAATCCAGGCGGAAATTGCCGCCGAGAATTCGGGCAATGCTCTCAGTCTCGCCTCGCGCCTGGCGACCCTCATGGCTGCCGAACAAGATTACACCGCGGCGGCCCAGCTTTTGGCGGAAACCACAATTCACTTTGCACAGTCTGAGGAAGCTCCGGAAAAGCATGCACTGGCAGTCGCCTTCGCCCTTCGCGGATTTCAAGGCGAGCCGACCGACAGCGCCAGAGCCGCTGCAGAAAAGCTAATGTTTGCGCAGCTGGAAATGTGGCCGAGCGCCCCAGCCTCTTCGCCGGTCGTTGATTGGTTCAAAGAAATCATGTTCGCGCAAAACCGGGCTGAGGAGTTCTTGGCGGCATTGTGGGCCAAAGCAATCAACGCGTCGGCTGCCAGCGATTCTGAAGCGGCAAACGACATCGTCTATCAAGACCTAGTGACCTGGATGGATGCGTTTTGCAGTTTGCCCGTCGCCCAACGAACTTCAGCGGTGGACGCAGCGGCTGAATCTGCGGACGGTGGTCCTTCTCGCGAAACCTTCAAAGCAACCCTTGCCATCGCTCAGCTACTCGCTGACTGGCCAGGCGAACGTCGGCGGGCAGAACGGTACAGGACGGCTGCCAAACAGTTTAAGTCGCCCGCGTCAGTTAACACACATTTGCAACCGATGGCGGACCTGACAGAAGCCGTCCGCCGAATCGAAGGAATCCGCGGCGGCGATCTGAGCGGTTTCCGGCAAACCAAGTTGAGCGGTTCCTCTAGCCAGACTGTTGCGATGACCCATGCGACAACCGTTGCGATGGTAGAAGCAATTGCACTCAGACCTGTGAAAGAGCGGATTGCTTGGGCGAAGGCTGTCGACCTGACGCACGAATCGGAATTGGCTCTCAAGGAAGTTGCCAGCTCAACAGCCCAGTCCGCAGCGTGCCGAATCGCTGGTTGGCTTGAATCACCGAAGACGGCGCTCGAGCAACTCACCGACCTACGGAAGAGATTCCCTCGTGATGCTGCGCTGATTCTCCACCTGTCCGGCGTGGCCGCAGAAATTGGTGGAAATCAAATCGATGTGTCAGATAAGCTTGCCAGCATCCTGATTCAGAATACCAAGCCCAACTCAAGCCTCCATCTCAAGGGACGCTGGCAACGCTTGCTCAACTTCCAAGCGCGAGGCGATTCGGCCGGCGCACGCCAAGAGGCCGAGTATTTTCTGGCCGTCTCGCCACCAGATGATCCCGTCTGGCTTGCGCGTTTTGAGTCAATCGCCAACTAAGAACCAATCCGAAAGCCTTGAATCGAACATCAACC
>DNPC01000868.1 GCA_003501565.1 Planctomycetaceae bacterium
CGACGACCCCACCCACGAAGCCACCGGGCTTTCCGATTGTGCCTTCCCCCAAACGTAGAAGCGAGAACTCTTCGCCAAGACGCATCGCGTCGGTTGCTAGTACATCTGTCCCTTCGAAATGCAAGCGTGTGTAAGCTGCAAAGAGCCCTCCAACGTCAGTCTCCGGGCGTAAGTCTCTGACGTACACCCTAATCCAAAATGCTTCCCCAACCGTCAGCTCTCGTAATCGCTCTCCATCGCGGTCGACAACAACAACGTCATAACGAACCGTATGCACAGCCGCGGTAGAGTCCAATTCACCTTCGTCTGCCGCGACGACTATAGACTCCATCGAACCTGGAGCATCCGGCGCGTTGAGTAGTGCACCGCCGCCGATGCGGAAATCTGCGTTGAGAAGCACCCGGGATTCCAAGCGCTCAAGGCTCAGGCGGCAGTTGAAAGGTGCGTCAACTATTGGCCCAATTCTGTTTCGTCTCATGATTCGTGCGAATTCTGATTTGGTGCGCTTTCGTGCTCCGGTGGAGTCGCTAGCGCCGCAGCCAATCCTGGTGCATTGTCTTGCAACCACTTTAATTCACGTTGGTAAGCTGCTAAGTACTTGAGGTACGCATCGGATTCTCCAGATGTATTGGCGAGTACAGCATTGTTGTAGTTCACTGTTGCCAAGCTCGCACGGTATCGTGCGTTGCTTGGAACGTCTGTTACAAGGCGATTTAGGATGGCAAGGGCACGTGTAAACGCAAATTTCTGCTCTGCGGTACGCGCAGAGACAGCATAAAGGCGGCCCAGGCGGTTTTCAGCTGATGCAAGTTCGTGAAGAGTGTCAGGCTCGGCCAGATTGAACTTGCAGAGGTCAGTGCAAAGATCTATCTGTTCAATCGATAACTCGATGGCACTGGAAATCTCACGGTTCGAAAGCAACAGCGCAATGCGATTGCTGTACGCAACCATCACGTCTTCAAGGGCAACGAAGCGCCCAGAGCAACCCCCTTCGGAGTAATGCGCCGCAATTTCCCGAGCGAGTTGAACGGAGTTTTCGCTCACACTGATTGCCCTATCAATATCTGCCCGGCCGAAGCAGATGGTCCGGTTACCAAGCGTTACAAGCAAGTCGTGCCGGAGAGCGATGCCAAGGTCAGTACCAATCGACGCTTTTGCGATTAACTCTCGCTGGACTTTTGCCGCATCGTCCAGGTAATCTGCAGCCAGCAGATTGTCCCCGGCCTTGCGCAAAAGGTTCCCTCGAGCGGCTAATGTGACCGCAAAACGTCTCGCAACCTCGGGCGGGCGCTCGCGAATTTCTGTTGAGGAAAGGCAAGCTGTCGCATTCGCATATGCCCTGTCTGCCCAGGTGATGTGCCCCGCTTTTTCCCATAAACTCCCCAGATTGTTCCAGCACAGACCTTCGTCGAATTTTGAATCGGGTATCCCTGAGAGGATCTGGATTGCCTGCTGGTAGGCCTGGATTGCTTCTTGGTAGGCATCGAGTTGCTCGGCAATTTGCGCGACAGTCATTTGCGTGGTTGCGAGTTCACGTCTGCGAAGCGGATTTTCCGCGACCCGCTTCATAAACGACTTGTAGTAACGTAACGTGTCCCGGAGTAACTCACGCCTTACGTTAGTGGCCCCTGGTATACCGTCTAGTTTCGGACTCACGCGCATTGCAAGGTGATCTACGACTTCTCGCGCACTATCGTAGAACGCGTCTGCCTCAGCCAAACTAGCCCTTGAGGAGTTAAGAGCCTTTTGTGTCTTCGCGGAGTAATCGAACAGCTGGATGGAAGCAAATAGCGTGATGATCGAGAGGGCCGCCCAGGCACTGGCTCCAACAACAACCAGTGCGCGGTTTCGACGCACCCATTTACCGAAGCAATCGCCCACGCTCGGGCGACGTGCTGATATGACTTCACCGGATAGGAACCGCTCCAAGTCATTGGCAAGCTGTTCTGCTGTTCGATATCTTTGACTGGGCTCTCGTGCTATCGCCTTTAGGACTATCGTCTCTAAATCAATGGGGATTGTTCGATCTTGCTTTCGCAGATTTTCCGGTTCACCACGTTCAAGTTCAGCCAAGAAGACTTGCCGTTCGCTTGCATCAAATGGGCAGCGACCAACCAACAACTCGTACATCGTAACGCCCAATGCGTATATGTCAGTGCGGCGGTCGACTAATTCAGTATCGCCTAGCGCCTGCTCTGGGCTCATGTAACGCATCGTGCCCACGACAGCACCAGAGGCGGTTATTGATCCGGTGAGATGACTACGCGCTAGGCCAAAATCAGCAACCCAAATTTTGTCCTGTTCATCGAGTAGCAAGTTTGAAGGTTTGATATCGCGATGAACAATGCCGTTTTCATGCGCGTGGTGCAACGCACTCGCAACTCGAGATGCAATAACCGCGACGCGACGATGTGAAAGCGGGCCAGCGAGCTTCTTCGATTCGATCAGAGGCATGCTGTAGAAGTAGACCGAGTCAACACAACCGACACCATAAACCGGAACGATGTGCGAATGCCGTAGCTTCGCTGCCGCACGGGACTCAGCAATGAACCGGTCGATGTGTCGTTGGTCAAGATTCGAAAGCGGTGGAAGAATCTTAACCGCAACTTTTCTGCCCAACGAAACCTGCTCAGCTTCAAACACAATCCCCATACCGCCGCGACCAATTTCGCGGTTCAGCCGATAGTCACCCAAAGTTCGGCCTAACAGATCCGGGCACTGAAGTGCCGCATCAGTCCCAAAGTCATTGCAATTGGATGTAGTAAATTCTCCCGTCGCCATATGGAGCAGCTGAATACTCCGTAGTGCTCCGAGAAATTGCTCTCGATCTGCGACTTCAGCGCAGTTCGGCAGGCATGCTGCCAAGTAGCTTTCCGGGGGCGTAGTGTCCCCATTCTCAAGACATTCTAGGTAAGCTATGGCCAGCTTCGCCAAGTCTCTTCTGCAATCATAGTCGATGTCCGACGAAGGGAATTCCTTAGAAAAATCCACCAACCAGTTACTGTCGGTCCCCTTCGTTGAAAGAGTCACACGAAGCCCTTCTCTGCTAGTTCATTACGTAATAATTCTATTGCTCGAAACCACAGCATTCGAGTTGCACCTGGAGAGCGATTCAGGCGTTCTGCGACCTGAGGGAAGGCCAAACCTTCTAAATGACGTAGGCAAATTACCTCACGGTATTCGCGTGAAAGGCTGGCCAAGATATCCGTCACGACAACAATGGTTTCCTCTTTGATCAACTTTGAGCTTGGTGTCTCAACACGATCTGCCAACAACTCTTCAAGGCGAACTGTCGAATTCTCGAGATCATGTGCGAGCGCCTCGACTCGTAGTTCTCTCCGGACGTCGCGCCGCTCTGCACCAACGTGCTGCTCCATCAATCGACTCAATCTGCTGGCCAAAACGGATCGAAGCCACGCCAAGAATTCCTTTTCTGTCGCTCCCCTGAACTGCCCGATCGACTTTAAAGCTTGCAGCCCTACTTCCTGGACGACATCAGATGACCCCGCACGCACGCGCACCAGTGCTGAAATCCGAGAGGACGCCAGGAACTTAAGATAGTTTCGATATCTGTCCAGAAGCTTTCCCAGTGATTCAGTAGAGCCACCTTGGGCTTGCTGTATCAATTCTGTGACGGCAGTCGAATCCAATGGTCTACCTAACACTCTGGTACGTCATTCTTGTGCTAATAGCAATTCCTGCAGACATCTGATTGTAACTCATAAGCTGCCAATTTTTCTTCTGGCACCGGTTTCAGTATTCGCATCCGCGAGTCTAAGAACGATTCTCTCGTGAACTGTCACTCAAAATCCGAAGGAAATAAATCGTGCTTTTGTACCGAAAATCCAGTCGAACCAAATTGCACAGCGCCTAGCCCCTTTGGCTTCCAGAAAAATTGAAGACACTTGTCGAGATCAACTCGCGGGGGAAACTCCGCAAGTTTCAGTGCGCCGTCGCTACAGAGCGTTTTTCGCGGCCGGAAGGAACCTGTAGAATTCGCGCAAGCGATTTCCTATCAGCGACACCAAAGGGACGTTGGTTGCCAGCCTTCATAGCTTCGTCGGTGTCACTAAAAAGAGCACCGAACAGATTGCAGCGAAGTCATACGCGATGCATCGTCCATGGTTTGGGACATCGCATTTCAAACCGAGTCAAGAATTCGCCGGAAAAAGCAAGTTGATACAGAAGTACGTTGCTAACGTCGCGGAACATACTTTTCGTGAAGGAAGGGCTCTGCCCAACGTTAGGTCCACGTTCCCTGTTTGATGGTAAAATCGGAAACAGCGGTCTTCTTTCAAGCACTCATCTATATGATTCGATCGAATGCTCTCAAAATATTGGCCCTTGATCGCGACAGCTGCGCTTGCATCGGGATGTGGTCAAGGCGCCCGAACATCTGATGGAACACCAGGGAAAAATCTCGTCCAAAAGGCCAACGAATCAGCAAATGTGATCGAAAACAGGTTTGGCATGCGGTTCGTGTTCATTCCCTTCCCCACTGAGGCTGGTCAGCCCCCGAAAAGAATCTATCTAGGGGAGTCTGAAGTCACCTGGGAACAGCATCGCCGATTCAAGGTTGCCAGCGGGCAGCCCGTCGAGCCATACGAACGCACGCCGTC
>DNPC01000694.1 GCA_003501565.1 Planctomycetaceae bacterium
TAATCGCCCGTCATCAAGGAAATGAATACTGGTGTCAGTACAGAGAAGATGGCCGCTTTCAACTTACGCTCCCCAGCGATCTGGCAATTGACGATATTGAGCAGTTCGAAATCCGATTCGTCGATGCGCCGATCCGAGTCACATCGAAGAGTCCGCTCATTTTGGAACCTGACCATAACGCGAAACCCTCCCCAACGACTCGTGAGCAGCTGAAGGCGAAAATGCGCAAGATGTTGACTGCGTCGCCGGACGAACGCCAAGAATTGGTTCAGGCCTTCACCGAATTCTTGGGGTCCGAAGAAGTCGAGGAAACGGATCTCGTTGGCGTACAGCAGATCGTGACTTTCCTGGAGTCGAAAGGCGATCTACAACTGGCAAGTCAGCTTTGCCATTTTGCTCTCGAGCAATTCTCTAATCGACCGGACTTCACGTCTCAAATCGATTGGCTTAAGTCCACCGCTTCGAGGCTCTCAATCGTCGGTAAGCCACTACAGATCCATGGCAGAATTGCGATGACCTCTGAAGAACTTGATTGGTCGGCTTACGAAAACAAGCTGGTGTTGGTCCAGTTCTGGGCCACGTGGTGTGGGCCCTGCAAGGGGGACTTGAATCTTGCCCTAAGCTTGCACGATCAGTACTCCGAACAGGACTTCTGCGTCCTTGGCGTCAGTACAGACACTGCAACTGGTCAGCTTGCTCGGTTTCTGAATGATTCTGACTTTCCGTGGACTACGATTCACAGTCCCATCGATGCCGACGATAGTCTTTCAAAGCAGTTTGGAATTACCCAGATTCCTTTCAACTTCCTCGTTGACAAAAATGGTCGCGTGCTGGCAGTGAATCTTCGCGGCGAGGAGCTTGCGAAGTTTGTGGCGATGCGTCTGAAGAGTAACACGCCTTAGCACTACCGACTTCGACCTAAACGCCGTCCTGAGAGTCGAAACGTAGAGTTAATTCACTGCGCGTTGGAGCGGCTCTCGGTGGGGATACGAATGAGGGCAGTGTTTTTCACAACAGGATCAGACCGCATGGTTAGTGGCCAAAGTCCGATTTGAAGACACTAGCTTGCCCACGCCGTTTGGAATACAAAGCTGCCAAGCAATCCAGACATGAGACCGTCCTACCGAAATAGCCATTTGCTCGAGCGAAACTCAAGACTTTAGGTCAACGATTGGGACGGTTGAGCCTACTCGAGCTTTTTAAGCTTGTGACAGCGATCGCACTCCTGATCGCTGTTCATTTATATATACCTATAGTCGTTGGCAGGCACTTAAGTGCCTGCTGACTGGCCTGGGCTTTGTCTGGTCGTATTGTGTGTCGCGCTGCCGGTGCGCCTTTTGCTAAGCAAACTAGCGCAACCTTGCCCAACACGGAGGACGCTTTCAGTGACCTCGAAAAAGCTGAAGCTGGACAAGCCTCCAGCTCGCGGCATTTGGTGTCGGCTCTCTCGGTCTCTTGGTCAACGCCCCACTGCTAACCGATCTGAGACTCTCAGTTCGTCGTCCTTGCGAAATCGATGGCTGAGAACGATCCGTCGTTCGTTCGTTCACTAAGTTGCTCCGCGTAGGTTTTCTGAGTCTGAGAGCGTTATAATCGCAAGACGTCGTCTTTAGTTGATATTGAAATCGCAAGGGCTACTGAGAGACTCTGATAGTTGATTTAGACCGCCTGAGGATTCCGAATGTCACAGCGAAAGTTGTTACGTCTTCTAGCATTCTTGCTTGCCGGCATTACTGCGCAATCATCTGGTGCTGAGGTTCGGGAAAATCTGCGGGCCAATCAGCATGACGTGGTTGTGTACGGCGGTACACCCGGCGGGGTTACATCAGCCATTGCTGCCGCAAGGGAAGGTGCGTCAGTGGTGCTCCTGGAACAGACCAGCCATGTAGGCGGTTTGAGCACGAGCGGATTGAATCGTGACGAGGGTGAGCACATGGACCGGTCCACCTTGGGCGGTCTCAGTGATAAGTTCACGATCGAGGCTGCAAAGCGGAGCGGAACTGAAACTGAGGGCTCAAAAGGCGCTCGCATTTGGCAGTCGCACATCGCAGAGCGGGTCTTTCTTGAGATGCTTAACGAAGCGGGTGTAGAGGTCCGCTACGGGCAACTTCTCGAAACGGTGGAGAAGAGCGACCTTCAAATCTCATCGCTTCATGTTCGTGGAGGAGACGTCTACAAGGCCCAGGTCTATATCGACGCCACATACGAGGGTGACCTTATGGCTGCTGCGGGAGTTTCCTACACGGTTGGACGGGAAGCAAGGGATGAATACAACGAGTCGAAAGGCGGCGTTCGGTACATGGATGAGAAGGTCGCCGTATCGCCTTTTGATGTTAACGGCACCCTGTTGTTCGGAGTGATGCCCGGTAAGCCGCCTGAGGAGTTTTCTGCAAGCGAACACCCCATCTGCTACAACATCCGCCTGAATCTAACGCGAGATGTTCAGAATATGGTGCCAATACAGAAGCCGCTGAACTACGATCCCAGGCAACACGAGCTGTTAGCGCGTTGTATCGAGGCGGGATATCTTAGCAGCGTCCATAAGATCTTCAGCGGGATGGAGATTCCTGGCACTTCGAAAGTTGAACTCAATAATTGTCAATTCTCCTACGTCTCAATGAGCATTCCTGGCGCTCAGACAACCTGGGCTGAAGCTTCTTTTGAAGAGCGTGAAAAGATCCACCGTCGATATCGCGATTACACACTTGGAATGTTATGGTTCCTCAAAACAAGTGCACGCGTTCCCCAAAAAATGCGTGACCAGATGGCCCAGCTCGGTTTCTGTAAGGACGAATGGCAGGATAACAGCCATTGGCCATGGTACCTGTATATCCGCGCCGCTAGGCGCATGAAGGGGCGGTATATCTTGACGCAGGCAGACGTTATAGAGAAACGCAAGAAGGAAGACGCGATTCACATTGGCTCTCACTTTATTGATTCCCATCACGTGACGCGTTATGCAGTGGACAACGATCACTTCATCAACGGCGGACGTATGTGGCAAGAGGGGCAGCAGTTCGACATTCCCTATCGATCTATCACACCTAGCGCGGAAGAATGCAAGAATTTGCTGGTTCCCGTTTGTGTTTCGGCCAGCAATGTGGCCTTCGCCGCGATTCGACTTGAGCCAACTTGGATGCATCTCGGTGAGGCGGCTGGCATTGCCGCCGCACAGTCCATTGCAGAAGGTGTGTCAGTTCAGAGAATTAGCGTACCAAAGTTGCAGTTGGAGATTGTCGAAGCTGGCATTCCACTTCGGTGGAATGAACTAGAGGCAGAGTGAACAAGAGACGTTTGCCGGAATCCATTAACCACTTGCTTTTGGCACTTTCTTTCTAAACAGGACCGAATTCGACAGACAATAGCCGTTGATGCCGGTGGGCTAACGGTCATGAAGCAAGAGAACTGTGCTGAGATCAGGAGACCGCTGCAGGTCGTGCTGGATTGCAACTCGCTGAAGTTGGACAACTCGATGTTGGGAATCCGTTCAACTATCAGAGGTGTCTATTGCAGGACGACAAGTCTGAGAGTTTACCGGATTGCTGCCAGATAGCGGAGTGACACACCGAACCACGACGCTCGCTCCTTACGGACATCAAACCAACGTCCGAGCAACTCTTGTAGCCGCGCTTCCGATGCCCAGTCAACGGCGACGGTGCACCACTGTCGTCTGAAGGCTTGAATTGGCTAATGATCTTGAACATATCGTATACTCCACCCCTTGCGTCCCAAACGGCAAGTGCCAACCTCCCGTTTGGTCTTCAGACGCGTGCCATTTCTTTGGCAGCGGCGTGGGCATCGCTACAGAACATGACTCTAAAGGGTAGAGACGACAGCATCGAAGCTAGAAGATCCGAAGGGCAAAGCCTCCGCGTTGCCAAGTTGAAAATTGATCTGGTGGTTGGTAGCCAATCGTCTAGCCGTTTTTAGGGCCGTTGAGCAGATATCTACGGCGTTTACTTCAGCTCCCCGTTCCGCGATGCGACGCGCTGTCCAACCGGTACCAGTGGCAATGTCGAGAACTTGATCACTCTTTCCGGGGGCTAATCGGTCAACGCAATGGTCGATCGCATCTGCGATCTGACTGCTGATTTTATCGTAGTGCTCACCTCCCCAATTCCAAACCAATGCTGCACTTTGGTTTTTCGGCAGGATCGCAGCTTCTGTCGGAGAGCATGACATCGGGTTGTCCTTTTTGGGGCGTTAGGTTTCCGCTCAAAGCGGTTCACCTAGCTTGGTCGACAGTTTAGACACAGGTGGCTCAAACTACTCTAAGAATTTCTGCGACAGCCGCCTTAGAAAGGAATTCGACAAAGCGTGGCCAGTAGAACGAGCTAAGAAAAGTTGAAACGACACCTGAGATTATTGTTGAAAGGGAGGTGACGTTCACCTGACAACAATGGCGGATCTTCATTGGATTAACTGCAGTAGCGGGGTTGGTTGTTTGGTAACGCACCGTCTGGGCTAACTTTGAATGCGAGGGTTGGTAAGAATACGAGAAAAGCAGTTAATCGGGCCTGTGGATTCTCTCGTACATGATTTCAACTTGGTCTGACCAGTGCACGGCGTTATGGAGGCAACTGACGATCCTCGCCGAAAGTAATGAAGTGTGGAGTCTCCCGATGAGCCTTCTCTCGCCTGTTTACCGCCCTGATAGTGAAGCGTGATTTTCTTCAGCTTCGATTCGTCAACCTTTTGATGCGGAATCGCATCTGGCACTAAGGGCAGCAATGCAGGAGAAGTTTGCAATGTTCAACCGGAAGAAATCGTTAAGTACTCGAAGAGTAAATACAGCTCGAACAATTCGCTTGGAGCAACTCACCTCGCGGAATCTAATGGCGGCCGATTTGGGAGTTGAGTTTTGCACATCAGAAACGGTTGTGAGGGAAGATACGCAACCGGCACAGGTGGCCCAACAACGTACTGCTCCGAAAGATTCAGTTAGTCCGAATTCAGCATTGAGCGGAATTGGGACGGACCAAACAAGCGAAGATTCGCCCCAAGGAAACCTACCGTGGCAACCATGGGGAAACGGCTTACCGAATACAACGACGCTTTTCGGCGCTGGTACAAACTCCTCAGTTGATGCTACGGAGCCGTTCGAGAATGGTTGGAGTCATTGGACCGGCTATACAGTCAACGAAGCTTCATTTATGGCTTCTTTGGCAAATGGCATAGAAGAGCCCATCCCAGATACAGATTCGCAATGGATCATGCCGGAGGTGTCTTGGACGACCTCCATGTGGATCTTTGACGGGATCGACGACGAAGCCTACCCAGATGACGTACGGATCTATGAGTTTGGGGATGATTCAGAAACGATCCTCCTGCTGACATGGAAAGCGTACGATGCAAGCGGCGTCGAAGATCCGGTTTATCACGGAGTTTTTCGCACGATTCTAGACAACGGTGAGATATGGGATAACGCATCATCGGACGTATTCGCTTTTGATGGTCACGCAGGTGACGACATTTTTATCAACCACACTCGATTCATATCTTCCGCAACTGGCGGCGATGGCGATGACTATCTGCAAGGCGGTTCGAACCTTGACTACTTGTCCGGTATGGACGGAGACGACGAACTTATTGGCGGTGGCGGCCGCGACTCTCTCTTCGGCGGCGAGGGTGACGATATCGTCTACGGCGGTGATGGGCGAGATTCAATCTTTGGTGGGTGGGGTGACGATTGGTTGTCCGGCGGCAACGACGACGACGATATATGGGGAGGCGTAGGCGACGACTACATCTTTGGTGAAGCCGGAGAAGATCGTCTATACGCTTTCACACCAAGCGGAACAGATGCTGAGTACGCCTTTAGCGGTAACGATCATCTCTACGGTGGGCCGGACAACGACATCGTTATGGGGGGAGTCGGCAACGACCTAATAGATGGTGGCGGAGGAGATGATGTTCTGCTTGGTAGGGAAGGAAATGATGAGATCCATGGGCGACTCGGAAACGACTGGATGGATGGCGGTGTCGGAAGCGATTCCCTTTACGGCAACAGCGGTAATGACCAGTTGTTCGGGAGACATGGTTACGACCATTTGTTTGGTGGTGATGATGACGACATCCTGGACGGCGGTGATGACATGTTGACAGATGTCCTTCACGGCAACGGTGGTGCGGACATTTTTGTCTGGCATCGTCATGGATTTGGCGGGAACGATCCGGACGCATTCTTTGGCGTGCTTGGAGCTGACGGCGACGAGATTGAAAACGACTGGTTTCGAAGTAACTATGGGAGAGAAACTCCCAACTATCAATCTCCGGATAGGCCCGCTGTGCTCTGATATACACATCGCAAGGCAACGCTTTAGAGCGTTCGACTGTAAACAAACAAACCCCATGCTGTGCCGGAGACCATTCGACACAGCATTTCTTATTGACAAAACAGTTCACGAGGTAGCTGGTTGAGATTCGAGTAGCTCATCAAATGGCTCGCCCAATAAGCGGGGTTGGGCTCTCAAGACCGCTCATTGAGACACAGGTCGTTTTCGCTCATAATTTCTAGCGTCAATTGCCATTCTGATCTCTTACTGACCGCAAGCTTTAGATGACACAAAAGAATCTACTTCATCTCTTCGAGCAAGCTATCGAGAAGCCGCCAGAGCAGCGTATTGAGTTTCTAGATAAGCTATGCGGAAAGGACAAAGACCTTCATCAAAAATTGGTCGCAATGCTTGATCTCCACGCAGATGCCTCAAGCTTTCTCGATACAGACGCAATCAAATTGACCGAAGATACAAGCGATCCAACGGCCGCTTTTATATCTTCCAATTCTGAGCCTTCTAGACTGAAGCTAGGTGATCGACTTCTGGGAAGGTATGAAGTCGTGGCTGCAATCGGTCGAGGAGGGATGGGCGAAGTCTATCGCTGCTCCGACCTACAGCTGCAGCGACAAGTCGCTATTAAAGTGCAACGACTTGCAATCGAAGATGACCCAACTACGAGGGATCGGTTCCTTCGTGAGATTCGATCGGTGGCCGCTCTGTCTCATCTAAATATCGTGATGCTCCATGACTTTGCGACAGATGACGAGATTTCATTTGCTGTAATGGAGTTCGTGGATGGCGTTTCCCTAGCTGAGTGGCGATCAGAGGAAAGAGAGACTAACGAGATCCTCACAGTGGCCGCAGGCATTGCTTCTGGCCTATCAGCCGCGCACTCAAAGGATCTGATGCATCGTGATATTAAGCCAGCAAACGTAATGATTTCTGAGTACGGAATTGCCAAGATCCTCGATTTTGGTTTAGCGAGACTGCAGACAAAGGATGCAGCAAGTGATATCACCGGCGAGTTCGGTCAAATCCCTGGAACAGTACCTTATATGTCACCTGAGCAGGCCAGGGGAGACAGGCTGACATGCGCAACCGATGTTTTCTCGTTTGGTACCGTGTTGTACGAGATGTTCGTGGGCAACAATCCGTACCGCGGCGAGACCTTACTAGAGACGCTCGCGATGGTTTCAGACGCTTCGCGAATTCGAGAATGCCTGAAGGAAGCAGAGTCAATCCCACCGGTGATTTCGCAGCTTATTGATGCGATGCAGAATAGGTCCCCAGAGCAGCGTCCAACAGCTGCTATCGTTGCCGATACGATCCAACAATATTTGCGGAGCGAACACGATACCACAAGTGCGTTTTCTATGCAGGCCACCGACTCGCCAAACAATCTGCCGGAAAGGCAGATCGAGTTAGAGGGAAGACAAAACTCGATCAAAGTCATTAACGAGCAGATTGATCAATCTCCGATTGTCACCATTGTTGGTACAGGGGGCGTAGGCAAGACTTCGTTGGCCACGCACCTCGCACAACAAAGAAGGAACAAGTACGCAGGCGGTGTCTGGTTTTGTGACTTTTCGTCAGTTGATCAGACTGCGGACCTAGCAGGCGTAGTCGCCAGCCACGTAACCGGTAACGCTGGATCTTTTTCAGGATTAGATGAACTAATAACGCGTCTTTCAGGCGCACCGGTTTTGTTAGTTCTGGACAATTGCGAACATGTCATAGATGCTGCAGCCGAACTTGCGGAAACACTTTGTGATCGCTTGTCAGAGATAACAATCTTGGCAACGAGTCGGGAAGCTTTGGACATTGATCGAGAACGGATACACCGCTTAGCTGGGCTCGCGGTCACGGGGTTAGATTGTGACGCAGCTGAGCTCTTTCGCAATCGAGCTTCCTCCGTTGTTGACTTAAAGATGGACCAGAATACTCGAGAGAGCATTCACGATATTGTTGTACAACTCGAGGGACTTCCACTTGCAATCGAATTGGCAGCCTCTTGCCTATCAACGATGACAGTCAATGAGTTACAGGAGTCTCTTTTCGATCAGCTCTCAATTCAAAAAGGGCGACGGCGCAGATCTCGGCAAGCCACATTGAATCGCGCGATCGAATGGTCCTATGACCTTCTTTCACAAGAAGAGCAAGAGATGCTTCAGCAGCTTACTGTCTTCCGAGCGGCATTTAGCGCTGAAGCGGCATTGAAGGTCTGTGGTCTTACGGAGGCGGGACGCAATGTTTTGAGAAGTCTGGTCGAAAAATCGATGCTGTCGCGGACGGACTTTGGAGATGAATCGCGTTTTCGACTGCTCGAGCCCATTCGTCAATTCTGTCAGCAGACAAGAGGACATTTGGAGAATCCTGAGATTCATGAACGTCACGCGGTCTTCTATGCGAATCGGGCGAAGAAACTTGGGAAGGGGATCAACGGTTTTGACGAACTCAATTGCGCTGAGTCGCTAAACCGGGAGTGGCCTGACTTACGCGCAGCCATTGCATGGGGTCGAGAACAATTGCGGTTTGACGTAGCTGTGATTCCAATTGTCGATCTGGCACGGAACATAATGTTTCACCTAAGAACCGAAGCCTATGGATGGTTGATCGAGGCGGAGCAACTGTTTCCGAAGGAGTTTGAAACGCGGGCAGATGTATTGTGGGTGTTGGCCAATGGCCACTGGATTATGGCGAATCCTCAGCTCTGCGAGTCGGTACTCGATAGGGCAGATGCGATCAAGGTTTCACCGCAGACTCTTTGGGTGAGGTATTTCCTGCGTTTTTCGCAGAACCGTTTTGAAGAGTCGATCGCTGCAGCTGAAGAGGCGGAGCGGCTGGCTGAGGCTTCGCAAGATCCGATCGAGCAGCGTTGGTGGGCAAATGCTTTCAAGGCTTGTCCGATGGCAATGGCGAATCCTGAAGACCCAAGGATCGATCCAACTATCCAGGCTTCTCGACGACACGTAAACGGCCTCGACTGGCCAACCGGCAGAGCTTTCTTCGCATTGGCAGAGGGAACCGTGCTCATAAATAGGCGTCAGATGCCCCAGGCGATTGAAAAGTATCAAGAGATCATCAAGATTGCAAAGCAGTGCGGGAATCTCTGGATCGAGTTGATTTCTCGTTTGGTTTTCAATGAGGCTGCGAACCCCAATATCCCACCATCCGTGAAACTTGAACACGCAATTGCTGACTTACGGTCTTTGCTTGAGAATGGGGAAGAGGCTCACTTTCCGATCGCTGTGCGCTGTATTGTAATCGCACTTTCTGATTGTGGCTTTCTAGAGGAAGCCGTTCGTTGTTCTTCAATCGTATCTGGCTTGCCGGGCGTCGGTGAAAGGAATGAGTTCACTCCGACCTATCCCGACTCAATCGAAGCCTTACGTCTTCAGTTTTCCGCGCAGAAGTTTGAGGACTTGAATGAGCAGGGAGCAACCTTAGTTCCAGGGACGATTCTGGAACTGGCTGAAGAAAGCCTGAAACGGCTAGACGGGCAATTGTGAGACAATTGATTCTGGCAGAGATGCCCAAATTCTCGGATTGACTAGTAGTATTAAGCGACCACTTTAGTTTAACCTTTTGTTTACTGAGGTCACGTAACACAACGCTAATCATTACGCTTCGTACAATATGGACATTACTCAGATCTTAAAATCGGCAGCGGATGGAGATCCAGATGCGAAGGCCTCCGTCATTGAAGCCGCTTACGATCGCCTGCGCAGAATGGCTGCGAGGCAGATGAGTCAGGAACGTCAGGATCACACGCTGACTGCTACGGCTTTGGTTCATGAAGTATCGGCCAAGTTCCTAGCTGACCAGAGGGCATTGCCAACTGATAGAGCAGCCTTTTTAGGTTTTGCAGCCACCGCGATGCGTAACCTCTTGGTGGATCACGCAAGAACGAAAGGACGACAGAAACGGGGGGGCGACCGGAAGAAGCTTGCGTTTGAAGAGGCTTTTGTGGCGGCTCAAGAGCAGAGCGAGGATTTTCTAGCACTCAATCAAGCAATCCAAGATCTGGCAGATGCAGAACCACGTAAAGCGAAGGTAGTTGAGCTCCGGTATTTCGGAGGTCTGTCGAATCAGCAAGTCGCTGATGCCTTGAGCATTTCTCTCGCTACAGTGAAAAGAGACTGGGAAGTCGCCCGGACCTGGTTAATGCATGAGCTGCGAACAACGGAATCGGATTAGCCGATCAGATTGCCACCAGCTTTCGCTTGGCAGAATTGCTCGGCATCCGCTTCATTCGGGGGAGTATTTCTCTCTTATTTGGTATCGCATACGAAACTGAGGCAAACGCTTGGCCGACATTCTTCATGCTCAGATGACGTATTTCAGAGAGTGGGCCGCGTCCGTCTACTACTGTTTAGACCTGATCTCTCTAGTAAAAACAGTCTATGAAACGCAGCAAAGAAGGAGAGCTCCTCCGAGAAGCAATGGAATTGCCTGCTGAACTGCAACATAAGTTCCTGAAAGATCGGTGCGGAGGCGATAAAGAGCTCTTTCTGCGACTTGCTGAAACCCTCGGCAACCGGACTGATCCCATTGCGATTATGCGTAGCGAATCGACCGCAGCCCCAATACCGTCGGGTAGTGAAGCGATGCGTCTTGAGGGAGGCGATTGCCTTCTGGGGAGATACCAAGTCGTAGGAGCTGTAGGCCGAGGTGGTTTTGGTGAGGTCTATCGCTGTCGTGATCTGCAATTGAATCGTGAGGTAGCGGTGAAAGTGCAGCAACGGTCGATCGAGAGCGACTCGAAAATGCGACGTCGCTTTCTTCGAGAGATCAAGTCCGTTGCGGCTCTGACCCACCCCCATATCGTTGCGCTTCACGATTTCGCCACTGACCAAGGAGTATGCTTCGCGGTAATGGAGTTTGTGGATGGAGTTTCAATCGATGAATGGAATTCAAGTGAGCAGGATGTTGTACAAAGAATCAGAGTTGCTGTCGGAATCGCCCGTGGACTGGAAGCCGCACATGAAATCGGACTGATGCACAGGGATGTCAAACCTGCCAACATTATGATCGTTCAGGATAGGATCGCAAAGATCCTTGATTTCGGCCTTGCGCGAGGAGAGTCAGCAGAAGTAGAAAGCGACATCACGGGTAATGGTGACCAAATCCCAGGTACGGCTGCATATATGTCGCCCGAGCAGGCGAGAGGAGAGTCGCTTAGTCGTTCTACGGACATTTTCTCATTCGGTACGCTACTTTTCGAAATGCTTACTGGCAAGAATCCTTTTCGAGGAAACTCTGTCTTAGAAACAATTGGTCGAGTGTCTGAAGGCGGACACATATTGAATCTACTTGAAGAAACCCCCGAGATTCCAACAGCGGTCAAAAGTATCATTGCTTTGATGCAGCATCGTGAACCTCATCAAAGGCCAACGGCTGCAGAAATCGCCAATGCACTTGAAGAGTTTCTGCGGAGTGGTGAAAACACTGCTTTGCAAATCCCGTCTGTGGGATCTGAGAATCCTAGTAACCTTCCCTCTAGACCGTGGGAACTAATAGGACGGGAGGAGGAATTTGAGAAGCTAAACAATCTGATTGGTCAATTTCCGGTTGTAAGTGTGGTCGGTACCGGTGGAGTTGGAAAAACGGCGCTTGCGATTCGGTATGCACAGAAACATCGAAGCCAATTCAAAGGCGGCGTTTGGTTCTGCGACTTCGTATCGGTTCAACAGCGTGACAAGCTAGCTAGTGTTGTCTCTGGGGTTGTGAATGGCAATTCAGGTGTGACGGCAACACTCGGTGAGCTGATTCAACAACTGTCTGGCAGCCCAGTACTTCTCGTGCTTGATAACTGCGAGCACGTGATCGATGAAGCGTCCGACTTTATAGAAACATTGTGTGAAGGCGTTTCAAATCTAACCATATTGGTAACCAGTCGGGAAGCTCTTGGCATTCAGCGAGAGTGCGTACTGAAGCTTGAAGGTTTGGCTGTCGTTGGAACTGAAAGTCCCGCATCTGAACTTTTTTTCAGTCGAGCCTCACGCTACGTGCACATCGAATGCAACGAACAATCTCACCAGTACATCGAAGAGATTGTTTTGCGGCTCGAAGGTCTGCCACTTGCAATTGAGCTTGCGGCCTCGTGCTTGAGAACAATGACATTAGCGGAATTGCATGCCTCTGTCGGAGAGCAGCTGCTAACGCTTCGCAGGCGACGTCGCACAGGTCGACACGCCGCGCTTCAAAATACAATTGAATGGTCATTCAATTTGTTGACGCCAGAAGAGCGCGAGCTTCTAAAGTCAACAGCCGTTTTCGCGGGAGAGTTCACTGTTGCTGCTACACTAGCTGTTGCCGATTGCGGGCCCGAGGGTAGGCAGCTTTTGGAGCGATTAGTCGAAAAGTCGATGGTTGTTCGTAGGAATCATGAAGGGCATTCTCGCTTCCGCGTGCTCGAACCCATCAGGCAGTTTTGCCAATCATTAATTGAACCTGAATCTATTTCAGCGATAGATTGTCGACACGCGAAGTACTTTGCACGGCGAGCTGTAGAGCTAGGTAATGGCATTTATGGTCAGCGGGAGATTCTCTGTGCTTCTGCCTTGAACATAGAATGGTCAGACCTGCGGAAAGCAATCGCATGGGGAAGGAAATACGTCGATATCGAAGTTGGCGTTGACCCAGTGATTGCATTAGCCCGCGTTGCTATGATGCATTTACGTGTTGAATTATTTGACTGGATGCAAGAAGCAGTGGATTGCTTCGGTCACGAAGCGACAAGTCGCGCTGACGTGAACTATGTTCTGGCGACTGGTGCTTGGGTTAAAGGTGACCGACGAATCGCTCAACACTACATCGATCGTTCCAACGAAATCTGTCTGAACGCCCCAGCTCTTTACATGCAGTTCGCTCAGTGTTTTTCAGAGAAGCGGTCCGAAGATGCTTGGGAGGTGATTCAAGTTGCGAGGGCGGTCGCTCGACAGGCTAGTGACGATTTGGAAGTCCGCTGGTTGTCATTGCCTTTTGAGGTCAATGCAATTGCGGTTTCAAATCCAACTGATCCAAGGATTGATGATACTATCAGACATGCAATTGAGAATCTCTCTAAAACTGAATGGCCAACCGGCCGTGCTTATCTTGCAATGACACAAGGCGTCGTTGCGATGACACGTGGCCAGATTACGAAAGCTAGATTCTTCCTCAATCATTGCATTGCGCTAGCCGATTCGAGTCAGAACCGCTCTTTTGCATCTCTCGCAAAACTGATTGTAAGTGGGCTGCCGAACAGTGCCGATTCGGCTCCCCAACAGCTCCAACAAGCGGTAGAAGCTTTGCAGCTGATGATCGATAGCGCTATTCAGATAGGCTCCGATGAAAACCACGGTTCCATGTATCCGACAGCAGTTCGCTCGATCATTATTGCAATGGTTCAGTGTCGCCGATTTGAAGATGCAATTCGCTGTTCCAGCATTATCGATTCACTCAGGGGTAGTGGAGATGCCAACGAATACAATCCGGAATTCCAGCCTGCTTTGCAGCGTGCTGAGGAATCGGTCGGTTCCGAGAAGTTTGCAGATCTTCAGAAAGCTGGAGCTGAACTCACCGTAGAGCAGGTTGTCGTTATTGGAGAAGAGATCTGCAAAACACTCGGAACCTCTGATTATTGAGACTTAACCATCAACTGTTCTTACCTACCAGGTAGAGGTTGGTTTAGAAGGGTGGAACAGAGCCCGGACGCTATGGTCTCCGGAGGAATTTGACTTCTTTTGAGCCATTTGACTGACTGGTGTCGCCTTGATTGATGAGACCAACAACATAGGGGTTGTTGGAAAGGGTAGATTCGCTTTTTCAGGGACTCAGTCATGAAACGCATCGTCGTCGTAGCTTTGTTGGCAGTAGGGTTTTTCGGAGCATCAATCACAAGTGCCGATGCAGGTGATGGCAAGTCGAGCCGACCATTTTCTACTGGGAGTGGTCATAAGTTCCGAGGATTCGGCGCGCCGAGCGCCCGCAGTCTAGTGAATCCGCGGAATCGCTTTTACTATCCGTCTTTCAAACAAGGTTGGAGTATGAATCGGGGGCATTACCAAATTCAGCCTTATTGGGGACGCCACTATCACTCGCGTTATCGGAATCAGTGGGGCCGAGGCAATCATCGCGCACCCGTCACCCCTTATCCGTATTACAACCGTTTTCGTTAGACACGTGGCCACCGGACAATTTTGCGTCGGAGATGCGACAGCAGATCAGAGATTTGCTGTCGCATTTCAACGCGATTCATGCAATCTCAGCTGCACCCGCAGGTGTGCCTTCAGTAGACAGAGTTGAACTATATCTCTGAACTTCATATCGCACTTTTTGCCCATCAGTGGCTGCCTCCGGCCGCCTAGAATTTCCCGCCTGTGCTGTCTTATTTCTTCGCGCCAACAAGCGTTGATTCTCAGTTAGGTTGCAAAAGTGTGCCTCTTGGGAATCCCGCTAACAGGCGTTGCTTATCGATTCCAAACAGGCAAGCAATAGAGACCATTGGAATGAGTTGGGGCGACAAGTGAGCCATATGAATGCAGTTTGTCGCCAAGGACACTGAGGACGTAAGCCTGAAATTGATCCGGCAGGGGTCTTCGGAAACGCAACCGAGGTAACGCAACCGAGGTAGTGCACGACTCGCAAACACACTTGTAACTCAGAATCATTGGAAAAGAGGGTTCGCAGATGAAATCACCTTTGAAGACCTACTGGGCTATCACTTGCATATTCTGTTTAGCAATGGCAGGAGGAGGCGTTGTTAATCTCCTGCGTTTTGATTTTCAACGTCGAGCGATGGCTGAATTGGGATTTCCGGACTACCTCATGACAATTCTTGGGGTAGCAAAGATCTTGGGGGTGCTTGGACTTTTGCAGCAATCCTGGTCGGGGCCTAAAGAGTGGGCCTATGCTGGGTTCACTTTCTTGTTGGTTGGGGCATCTGCATCCCACGCATTCAATGGTGACTCGATTTTGAAAACAGCCTTACCACTCTTGTTTCTGTCTCTCGGAATTGGTTCTTACCTGCTCTGTCCTAGGCGGTGCGAAGGTGTAACAGGGTAAATCACATTTCTGGACCGCAAAATCCGGGCGAGCGAATGTGCTCAAGTCAAGCTGACCGCATGTTCAACTGAACATGCTCAGGAAGAGTCTGTAACGGTAAGTATTAAAGTCACCAGCACTTCGGTGCTGCGAACCTCGTTGGTAGTGCGGATACTAGAAAGGGACACAATTACCATGTGGCGTGAAACGGATAAAAACACAACCTACCAAAAAGCCGAGCAGCGTTCGCTTCACGGAACACTTGACATTGAGCACTTTGAGACGCTTCCGATTGAGGGCGAACTGTCTGCCAAAATCGAGGAGCCCGTATTAGGTCTTATCTTTGATGTTCCACATAGCTCAAGTATGACACTTGGCCGTTCACCAGAAGCCGATTTCTGCATAGCCAATGATCCGACGCTCTCACGCATTCACTGTAGATTCGAAGCGTCTGGTTCTGCCATCTATCTGTGCAACTTAAGCAAGACAAATGGCACTCGCGTAAATGGACAAAGAGTCGACAGAACGCAACTCTTGTCAGATCGAGATATCGTCTCGGCAGGGACGCTGAGTTTGATCATTAGGATCAATCGCGATCGGACAAAGGAAGGTTAGAAAGACTTAGAACTTCGATCGTTGGAGTCCCAGAAGACTGAATTCACCCAGGGTACTCGTTCGCGATTTGCCGTTCACTTCCAGGCTGCATCTACCCCAAGAAAGACAAGGCTCACCAGCGGCCGAGAAACACGCTACCTGCATTGAAACAACAATTTGCAGATCGCAGCCCAACACCATCAAAACGTGCGAGTGGCCGAGCTAGACCCACTCTCAGCTTTACACCCAAACAACAACGTTAAACCCCAATCCTTGTACGTCGTTGCTAGCACGTCAGGATTGAAACATTCGTGGACGATGCCTGTGGAGCATCGTGACAAACCCATTTGCAACCGAAACTATTGCTGATTCTCCAGGGCGATAACGAATCGCTTAACGCATTGAATTCTGGTTCCCGATGCGATGACCTGTGTGTTGCTCTCATGGCTGTGATGGTATCAGCCAAGACGGGACGCAGGGAGGTTCTTATTCAAAACTCATGAGCTGTTTGTGTGGTGGAAGTCGCCTCAATGGGTGAGGTCGATAAGGTGGCCTCGCCAGCGACAAAAGTGCCGACTGGAATCCCTAATGCAGCCTTTCCCAAAAGGAGATGAGCCATGAGCTGGTTCAAGAATTCAAACAAGTCACGCCGCAAACGTTGTTGCAATCGAACACGCACTCTTCGTCCCGAGAGTCTTGAGAAACGCGAACTGATGGCTGCCGATTTCGGAATCTACTTCGATAGCGGTTCAGGAACACTGCATATCGATAGCAATGCAGCAGAACAGTCCGCATACGTTTCGATCGACAACAACGGCACTGACTACGTCCATGACGACCTCATTGTCGCGACACTCTCGAATCGAACCGATACAGTCGAGCAACGCATGCCGCTCTACAAGACGGATGGCACACGACTGGTCGAACGCATCGAATTTGATGGCGGCTATGGGACCAACCGCTTCGTCAACAACACCTACGTCTCATCAACCGCGCACGGAGGTGACCGCAAGGATGTGTTCTGGGGTGGTTCAGGCTCCGATGAGTTTCATGGAGGAGGTGGCGACGATGAGTTGCTCGGTCGCGCAGGCAATGACCGCCTGTTTGGCGATGCCGGTGAAGATGTCATCTTCGGCGGCGACGGACACGACAAGATCTTCGGAGGTGACGACAACGACTGGATCAACGGTCACTATGGCGAGGATACGATAAACGGCGATAAGGGTGATGACACCATCTACGGAGGCGGGGATGATGATCTGATCCGCGGTGGTGAAGGTGACGACTACTTGTCTGGCGGTGACGGAGAAGATGTAGTTAACGGCGAAGAGGGCAGTGACATCGTAAAAGGCGGAGATGGGAATGACCTGCTGCTCGGAGGCTCCGGTTCCGACGGCCTGCACGGTGACGAAGGTCACGACACGTTGATGGGTGAGTCGGGTGACGATTACATGTACGGTGGGTCCGGTAACGACTTCATGTATGGTGGTAGCGAACAAGATCGCATGTACGGACAAAATGGTAACGATCTAATGTTCGGAGGCGACCATCGAGACCATCTCTACGGTGGCGACGGCGACGATGTTCTCGGCGGGGGTGAACTGCGAGGAATTGATCTGGACAGCGACTCCTATGGCTCACCAGACTACGATACAGCAGAGGCGCGTGATGGCAGCATCGACTATCTATATGGGCAGGCAGGACGCGATAGTTTCTTGATCGCCAACAATTTCCCGCCGACACGCGACCGAGTGATGGATCGGGAGTTCGGGGAAGGAGTTAGCGATATCGATGGTGACCTTCGTCCCTGGGCAACATACGACAGCCGTGGCCTGTTGCCTTTCGGCCATTACGGCCATAACTCGTGATAACTGCTCCTTAAGCACCAGCTCAACGACGGGCCGCAAATCGAGTGCTCTGCGGCCCGTCGTCCCCACTCTCAAATGGTGCTTGAGACACCTCTATCAACTGCTAGACCGGTCTTTCGGACAAGAAACTTCGCATCTCATGCATGAAGACTGGGAATGCGGGCTCGTCTTCTAGGAGCAAGTGATTCTCACTGTCGAGTTCGACGAACCTTGCTTTGGGAGTGACACATGGCAAGTTCGCGTCCCAACTCTGGGTCGCAGAATGTTGCGCGGACCGCATGCAACACAAGCGTCGGAACCTCGACGCTACTAACTCGCTCGGAAACGTCAATTTTGCAAATAGTTTCGGTTTTTGACCGTCAGTGGGGTCAAAAATATATCTCCTCAGTTGATTGAGTTCGAACGAGCTAAAGAACCGATCAATCTCGGCTTTTCTCGGGAAAAGTGGTTTCGGGTGAGCCAGTGGACGAACAGATATCGCCTGTGATGTCGGGCTCACAGTTAAACGCGGATTGAGAGAGACTAGTCATGCATGCGACGATCATTGGTGCCGGTATCGGAGGACTTTCGGCAGCGATTGCCCTGGCGAGACAAGGGGTTGAGGTTAGCGTTCTAGAGCAAGCCCCTTCCCCGCGGCCAGTGGGCGCGGGAATTAGCCTGCAGCCGAACGCTCTGGAGTGCCTGAGATGCCTAGGTGTCCTGGACTCTGTGATGAATCGAGCCTGTTCATCAGTCACCGCGAACGTGCGTCACTTTCGAGGTCGGATCATCCGCCAATTTGACTTTTCGACCTACGAGGAACGGTTCGGACATCTGCCCTGCACCATTCATCGTGCCGACCTGTTCGAGTGCCTAGCCGATTTCGCGACGTCGCGTGGTGCGAAGATTCATTTCGGCCAGCCATTCATGCGCTTCGAAGACCTAGGCAACCAAGTGGTGTGCGTCACGGAGTCCATGGAGGCGACGTCGGAATTGCTTATCGGCGCCGATGGCATCCAGTCAGCGGTCCGCGATCAACTGCTGGGAAAGCAACCGCTTCGCTATAGCGGATACTTGTGCTGGCGAGGAATCTCAGACGACCCGGCACTTGCCAAGGAAGTCGACAAAATGTGCGAGTACTGGGGACATCAGTCTCGATTCGGCTGCATGCGTTGCAACGAGAATCAGGTGTATTGGTTTGCGACACGCGATCAAGCATCACCGGAACCATTTGAGGACGACTGGCATCGGCACTTCGAGGATTGGGATCCACTGGTATCTCGTTTGATTCATTCCACCGACCCGTCGCGTGTGCATGTCGGACCCATTTCTGATCGGCCGCCCACACCGGCGTGGACACGAGGTCGCGTCGCCCTACTTGGTGACGCCGCGCATCCAATGACTCCCAACCTTGGCCAAGGGGGTGGTCAGGCGATTGAAGACGCCATCATCTTGTCGATGGCACTCGAACGACACAAAGATCTGCGTAAGGCCCTTGTCGCCTATGCCGAGCATCGATTTCCAAGAACGACTGAGCTGACCAATATGTCGCAGAGCGTTGGAAAGCTCGGACAAGGAAGCAACGCATGGAAGCGATTCGTCAGGAACCATATCATCGGTCGCATGCCTATCTCGTTGATTGACAAAACCTTCGATAAGCAATTCCGCGTCAGCGATCATTGGGATGCGTTCTCGGCCTGACCCATGTCCGACCGCTGCAGTGCCGAAGCTCTTTCTGAAGGTTTTCTGTGAGCCCTTGGCATTTGAAACATCGCCTTCGTGGTTGTACCCATCTATTTCAGCAAGGCAGGACAAATGACAAAGCGAACTACCCAACGAACTCGTCCACGAAAACTAGGTCAAGCAATCCAGCGGCTTGAGGATCGTCAATTGATGGCAGCCGAT
>DNPC01000627.1 GCA_003501565.1 Planctomycetaceae bacterium
TGAGGTGCTCTTGCTGGAGGACCAATTGCGTGAGTTGTCGGTCTCTGATGGTCAGGAGGAGGTTCGTTTGACCAAAGTTCTGAGTATGGCGGATGCCGACGAAGCGGGCCGATCCATGACATTAATCGCAGCCCTCCCCGCCTCAACCCGTATCCGCGGGATGAAGGCGGCAATGCCCGAGTTTTCCAAGGCCCTGCTGTCTCAACCGAAGGGCGACCGGCAGCATTGGTTGCGCATCATGCTGCGCAGCCGCGAACAAGCTAGTGCGTCAAACAAGACATTATTGGTTGAACGGGTCGACCTGACGCTGCGGCAATTCACCAATCGGCCTGAGTGGACGATGCTCTTCGACCAGCCACCGCCAGCAGCAGAACTTGCGGGCTATCACGTCATGCTGGGGGCTTTGGTCGATCGCGTTTTGGCAGATCAATGGGCTTGTTTCCTCGTTGCCAGTACCGGCATTCTGTGCCTTATGTTGCTTGCGACGCGCAGTCCAATATTGGCAATTTACGCTCTGGTCCCCAACGCCTTGCCGATCATACTCATGCTTGGCACCCTTGGGTTGCTAGGCGTCCGCATGAACATGGGGGCGGCGATGATTGCAGCGGTTTCGCTGGGCCTAAGTGTCGATAGCTCGATCCACTACTTGCTGCACTATCAGCGTGAGCGGAAGCACAAAAAACCTGCTCGTGCGCTGGGAAGTGCTCAAGAGAATGTCGGCCTGGCGGCGGTACTAGCAACAGTGGCCCTTATCGCAGGGTTCATCAGTTTGTGCACGAGCGAATTTGTGCCAACTGTCGTCTTCGGCGCGCTCGCAAGCCTCACCATGCTAGGTGGTCTATTTGGCAATCTCGTTGTATTGCCACTCTTGATTGGCCAAGGCAAATAGCGTCCTCGCCATATTCGCAGAGTTTTGCACCTTGCCAGCGAAAACCTTCGGTAAACCGTCGGTTGACGGCTGACGCAACGAAGGACTGCCAGGAGCCCCTCGACTGGCTGTGCAGTGCTTGATGCAATACACTGCATTGAACTATCAAGAGAGTGGTGCCATTGTCAAAAGCAGTCGACAGACACACGTCGTATTCACTACGAATGAAAGCCCAGATCAAGCGTCTTTGAGCGGCAATTTGGTTTAGATAGTCGAGATTATGGACGGACCTGGAACAAAAGCGACGCGGATCGGGACTCCCGTAAAACTGGTGTTCTGTCTGCTGGTAATCGGTACGATCCTCCTGGCATTGTCTCGTGGTCTGATCCTGATAGCAGGGGGGCTTATCGGATTCTTTGCGGTCCTACTGTTTCAGCTGAGCTATTACCTAGAACAATCGATTTACATCGCTGCCGCAGGTTGGTTCGCATGGCAAGTGGTGAATTGCCGCCGGACGAACCTGGCATTTGTACTCGCAGCTCTGTTGTTGGTGCTATCCGCTACCGTTTCAGAACTTCTTTCTCAATTCCTCGACAGTCTGCTCGAGTTGCCGGCATTCTTTCCAGTGCTATTCTCCGCAATGCGGAATGCAATCACGACGTTCACGATGGATTTCGCCGCAATTTTCCTTTTGTCCAAACTAACCGGACTCGTATTGAGCCTGAGGGGGCAGACTGTAAGTGCCCGGCGGCTCACTCCGCTGGACATCATGTTGGTTACCGGACTCATTGCGATCAGCATGGCGCTGATGCAAATGGACAACGATTCACGTGAAGAGTACTCTGTTGTTTTCTTGGCACTCGGTCTGACTGGCACTGCTTTGTTTGCCCTGGGGGCAACGGGACTGGGGATAGCAATCGCAGCCAGACGAAGCTGGTTGGGTTGGCTTGGATTTTTCACAAGTATGCTGGGATATGCTGGCGCGACGCACGTCGCCTTTGGGTACATGGCCAGTCGAGACAAGCTTTTCGCTGTACAACCCTTTTGGCTGACGCTCTTATACGCTTCTAGCTCCTGGATTGTGTTCGCAGTACTTGTCATATCCCTGCGTTACAGCGGAGTAGACTTTGTACTCACCAGACGTTTACAGCCCGCTCCAAACGATACCAGTGAGGCGAGAAATGGAGCTCCCGCCTGACATTAGGATTCAGTGCAGTTGGTGAGCAAAACGCGCTGACTACCAGGAATCCACTATCGCGCACGAATGGGTTCGACATCGGTGCGGTGATGGACTACGGGACAATTGGGAAGAGCCTCCATGAACGTCCGGCCGTAGTGCTTGGTCTGGATGCGCGAGTCAAGGATGACGACAATCCCTTTGTCGGTGGCAGTTCGAATAAGCCGACCGAAGCCCTGCCGCAACTTTATGACCGCTTCTGGAATTTGGTAGTCCTTAAATGGGTTCCCGCCCGCTTGCCGTATCGCGTCCAGTCGAGCCTCCAGCAGTGGATGATCCGGCACACTAAACGGCAATTTGGTGATGATCACATTGCGAAGGGCATCACCGGGGACATCGACGCCTTGCCAAAAACTGTCGGTACCGAACAACGCTCCACGCGGATTGCGTTTGAATTGTTCAAGTAGTTGCCCACGCGGCGATCCGTCGGCTTGACTGTAGAGTGCGAGGTCATGTTCGGTCAGCCAGGCTTGCATCTTGCTGGCCATATTGCGCAGCAAACCGTAGCTGGTAAACAGTACAAAAGCACGCCCCGATGTCGCCAATAGATACCGTTTGAGCATCTCGGGCAGTTGCCGTTCGTACGCCTCACGGTCGGCCGACGGATCCGGCATATCGTCGACAACTATGATCTTGGCTTGCTTGGCGTAGTCAAATGGACTGCCAAGCTTGGCTGTGAGGCTACCATTGGCCCCAAGTCGTGATTGAAAGAACTCAAAACCGCCTTCACGTCCCGTCGAAACGGTAGCGCTAGCCATGATCACGCTAGGGACTTCTTGAAACAGCAGCTCACGCATCTTCCCGCTCATATCAATGGGCGCCGCGTGCATTTCCATCCGCAGATCACCACGCCGCGTCGTCACACGCTCGAGCCAATAGACCAGTTCGTCGTCGGTCTGACCGATCCACGCCTTGCAATCACCGGCTAGAGTCTCCAGCCGAGTTGCTGCGGAGATAAGATCCTGCCGGCGGGACGCATCGCTGAAGTTGTCCGCCATATTCGAAAGGCGTTTGCTGAGCACGTCGAGCTTTTCACTTAGCGGATTTGGAATGATCGCCTTCGTGCGAACGCGCCGTGCCGCCCCGGCATCAGCGCCCATCCATCCATCGAGGTCGAACACCATTTGATCGATGGCTACATGCGACTTCTTGACATCTTCAATCAGACGATCCAAGCCCAGCGTTGCAAACAAGCCTTTACCGGTGTGCGGATTGTAAAGTTTGTTTAGCGCGTACTGCACTTGCCCATTGGTGATCTTGATCCCCAAGTGAGAACTGGCGACCGATTCCAGCGTATGGCACTCGTCCAAAATTGCAGCCCGATAGTTGGGCAAGATCCCGAAACCGGCCTGTTTGCGAAGAGCAAGATCGGTGAAAAAGAGAGCATGGTTGACGACTAGAATCTGCGCACCAGCCACACGCCGGCGTGCCATGTAGTAGTAACAGTCTTTGAAACGCTTGCACTTTCGCCCCAAACAGTTACTCGTATCGCTGGCGACTTCGTCCCAGACGCTGCCCATCGGACGGAAGGGTAGACTGCTGAGCGAGCCATCGGGCGTCTCTCGCAGCCAACTGCGCATTTGCGCCAGCTGCTCTGCTTCAGCATCGTTGAGCATTGCAGTCGCACGAGTTTGGGCCAGTTCAAAACGCCGGAGACTGACGTAGTTGCTTCGCCCTTTGACTAGCACGGAAGTAAACTCGCGAGGGATCACGGCATTGAGCAGCGGAAGATCCTTTTCGATCAATTGCTCCTGGAGTGCAATCGTGTGCGTACTGACCACGATGCGGCGATCGGACTGTTCATCGTCGTCATCGGTCTCTTCGGGCTCATCTTCGATTTGGTCATCGGTGATATGCAAAATCGCCGGTACAAGGTACGCAAAGCTCTTGCCGACGCCCGTGCCAGC
>DNPC01000418.1 GCA_003501565.1 Planctomycetaceae bacterium
ACCGTTTTGGTTTCTGTCACCTCAGTCGATACTCCATATACCGGAACGATTACGCCGGGCGGAGTTGGAACGGCCACGATCCTTGACAACGAGGAAGTGACAATCTCCGTTACTGCCCCATCCGCGACCGCCACCGAAGGTGGTGCTGATGGTGAATTCCTGATCTCGCTTTCGGGCAACATCGACGAAGATGTGACCGTTTACTACGACACTTCAGGTACCGCGACGACCAGTGCAGACTACACGACTCCGTCTGGTTCGGTAGTGGTCAGCGAAGCTGATCTAACCGCTGCGGTAACTATCTCGGCGGTCGATGACACAGAGAATGAGCTAGACGAAACGGTCATCTTGACGGCCAATTCGGTCGGCGGTCTGGACAGTACGCTTGTAACTGCGGATTCGGCAACCGTCACGATTGCTGACACCGATACACCAATCGTTTCTGCAGAGTTCCTTGACGCAAACGTGGATGAAGGTGACGACGTCACGCTCGTTATCTCGCTCGACAAGGCGGCTACGGACGACATGACCGTCAGCTACAGCCTCGGCGGTGACGCGACGGATGGTGTTGACTACACCGGACTGGACGGCACGGTAACGTTTGCGGCGAGCGGAGCGACGTCGGTGGCAGTGGTTGTTGACACCGTTGACGACTCGTTCGTCGAAGCAGACGAGACCATTCAGGTTTCAATCAGCGGAATCGATAGTGCAGCCTCGCTGGCAGCCGCGACGGCAGACCCTGCGGACACCACCGTCACGATCATTGACAACGATGATGCACTTCTGACGGTGTCGAAGATCTCCGATGCGATCGACCCAGAGAGTGGGCCGGTTACCGACGGTATCTTCTTGATCAACCTTAGCAGCCCAAGTCTGACGGATACGACCGTTTCCTACTCAATTGGTGGTACGGCCGTTGAAGGAACCGAGTACTCGGCCATCGATCGCTCGGTGGTCATCTCGGCTGGTCAGGTTGATGCCTTTGTGACGATTACACCGGATGACGGAAGCCTGGTAGAAGTTGATGAGACGGTCGAAATCTCGTTGACGGCCTTCGATGGCGACCCGTTCATCGAAATCGTCTCCACCTCCGACGACATGGCTGTCCTGACAATCATCGACGAGGACGAATCGGAGATTTCGATTAGTCTCAGCGAAGATACCGTGACGGAAGGCGATGACTTTATCCTCGACGTGACCCTCTCCAAGGGTACCGAAGACGGAGTCGTTATCGACCTCGCCGCGACCGGTGCAGGGATCATGCCAAGCGACGTTTCGGGACTTCCGACAAGCATCTCATTCGCACCCGGTGCAACCACTGCAGCCATTACAATCACTGCTGCGGACGATGGTCTTGCCGAGCCTACCGAGACGCTCGCTATTGGTGCCAGCAATGCTGGTGACTATGGTGGAAGCGTGATGACTGTAGTCGAAAGTTCTGATGAAGTCGTAATTCTCAGTGAAAACACACTTCAGCTGGTCGGAGCACCCGTGATCAACGGCGGCAATGTTCAACGCTCGCGAGTAACCGAAATGACTCTTGTATTTAACGGCGAAGTCGACAAGTCGACAGAGCTGAGTAAATTCGAAGTCAAGAATCGCGCAACAATGGCAACCGTTGACTTGTCAACGTCTACATTCGTGTACAATGCGATGACTGGTCAAACTACGGTGACCTTGCTGTTTAGCGGAGTGGAATCGGGATCGTTGTCGGATGGTAATTACGAACTGAACATTGCTGGAACCCTTGAAGACGTCAACGGAAATATCTTTGATGGGGACGGCAATGGAACGACAGGTGATGGTTACATATTTGGAGATCTGGCTTCAGACGGCTTCTATCGGTACTTCGGCGACAGCAACGGCGATAGAACAGTGAATGTAACAGACTACCTGGCTTTCTTAGCTGTGTTCGGGTCTTCTTCGGAGACCTTTGACATAGACGACAGTGGATCTATCGCAGTAACAGATTACCTTGCTTTCCTTGCCCGATTTGGGACAACGTTAGCTTTCGCATAAGAACTTTTGGCAGATAGTTTTGAGGAGTTCAGTACGATGATTAACAGATTCTTTTTGGCTTTTGGCGTGGCATTGCTTTTGAGCATGCCAGCCAGGGCCGACTTTAGTTACTCTCTGGCGTTCACAAGCGACGGGAGTACTCCATCCGATTTCATGGCCGTCACCGGTTCTTCAGTTATTGTCCCTGTTTATCTAGTTGAAACGGGAACGCAAGGCGCGGGACCAGCTGGTCTAGATACACTCAATCTATTTGGCTCGACCTCCTCGCTTACTGTGTCGAATAGTATTGCCACGCCCACGTCTCTTACGCAGGGGCCAGACTTAAACGCGGCACTCACCAGCTTAAGCGGTGCGGGACCGTTTACACTTGAAGTAGGTGAGTTTCTGGGCTCACCGGGTGCTGCCGCGACATCCTTTGTTGGAGGACGTTCGGTCAAAATTGGCGATCTTACGTTCAGTACCGGGCTATCAGCAGGAAGCACCGACATCACTCTGGGACTGGGCGCTGGCGGAACCTTCAATTACTCTCTTCGCACTCCAAGTGTTGTGGTTGGTGGCACATCTGTGAACGGAAATGCTAGTTCCTTTCAAACAGCTACGATCGTTACTTCGGTTCCCGAGCCAGGATCCTTGGCAGTCCTGAGCATTTGTGCCGCGGGTGTTGTTCTGCGACGCCGTCGTAGCTAATTGAGATCACTTGTGCCGCGTTGGGACGTGGCGATAGCGATTGAGTTGAACGATACAAAAAAACGCGAGGTGCGAGCCTCGCGTTTTTTTTGTGTCACAGCTGGCCGTAGCCGTGCAACAGGCGGCTGCCAAATTTTTCTGATGGCAGATTGATTGTCGCTCAATTTTTCTTGCTGAGGATGGACCAGTACATGTCGGGGCCGGCGGGTACTTGGAAGGAGATATCGAGTGCTTCTATCACGCTCAGGCCGCTGAGGGAGAGCAAGTCGATCCACATGCTTTTGCCAAGAACGCTGTAGTGATTCTTGTTGCTCTGGTGATTGCAACTGGTGTCCGGAGCCGGGATCTCGACGTAACAGAATCCGCCCGGTTTGAGCACTCGGGTCATTTCACTGATCGTGAAATACGGCATGATGCTGTGCTCAAGGCAGTGTCGCGACCAGATCAGATCAAATTGCTGATCATCAAAATCAAGGAATGATTGGTCCATCTCGACCACATTGAATCCTTTGGCCTGGCACGCGCCCACGTCCGCATCGCCCAATGCGATGCCTGTGGCATCCAGCCCCGCAGCAACGAAATGCTGTAGTGCGACTCCCTGGCCGCAGCCCACGTCCAGGACCTTGGCCGAATCCGGCAGCGAGGTTTTTTCAAGAACATGCTTAACCATTCGGGCCGTGATGTCGGTGTGCAGCTTGCTCGGCGGCTCTGGGTACACGTCGTCTTTGAGCTTTTCAATAAACTGCTCTAGCTTGGCGATATCGGCAGGTTTGAGTTTCATCCGCTGCGTTTCTTCCTTCTGTTTCGATGCTGATGGTGCGTTTCCGCAATGAGTATCATTCGCAAGTCAGCCCAACATTAGCCGGTCGTTTCCAAACGCTCTATCCGACCAGGCAGCCAATCTTGCTTAACGAGTCGTTTAGCGCGTGGATCTGGTTCTGCCACGTCCACTTCTGCATAAACTGCGCGGCGGAGGCGCCGATTTGGGGTAGTTTGTCTCGGTTTTGGTAGGCGTATTCGAGTTTGTCGAGTAGTTCGACGGGATCAGATTCACCCCAGCCTTCGGTGCCAGAGAATCCGGGTGAGGATTCGACTGGAGATTGGTCTTCTAGAATTAGGCAGTGCTGGCCATCGGCGGATTGGTCGATCAGATCGAGCTGGCCGGTATTGGCTGCAATGATGCTCGGGACGCCCGAGGCCATGCATTCCATGGCTACGAGGTTGGTTCCACCTTCAGCGCGATTCGGAAAAACAGCCACATCTGCTTCTCGCATGATTCCTGCCATCATGTGATTGGGTACTAGGCCCATATCCAACACGTTTTGCCGCGGGATTCCGTTCGACTCAAGCCACTGCTGAATGTAGATCTTGCCGTTCTGGTCGGCGGGTGGTGGCCCGGATACATGCCCGGCTTGCCCGATGGATTGCATCAAACGCGGCCAGTGATTGTGCCATGAACAAACCAGCAATGCGTCAGGATGTTCGCGGCAAAATGCACGGAACGCAGCAACGACAATATCCTGGCCTTTGCGATGTTCGAGCTTGCCACCGGAGAAAACTACAAATCGATCTCCAAACAGGCCGGAACGGGGCGCGGGGTGGCAAAGCGTTGGGTCGATTCCTTGAACGATGGTCTCAACGTTTTCGATCCCCTGCTCTCGCATTACCTGCGCATTCCAGTTCGAACCGGCCACGATAAACTCGAACTGCTTCGCCGATTCAATCGCCTCGGCGGACAACCGGCTGCCTTCAAAGAAGATCAGCCCAATGTTGGTCTCACCGCGAAAGTTCTGGGAGGCTGCCATACGATGGTCCATCGCATGCAGCACTGGGAAGTCAAACTTGAGCAGGCCCAGAGATTTCTCAGCTCTGGCGGCTTGGATCTTCCGAGAGATGTTGATGTTCGACGTCAGTAGCGTCTGCTGTAACTTCGTAAGCCGGTCTTCGAGGGCGCCGCCGAGCGGGATGGCCGTCAAGTTGGACTGCGCAGAGTGTAGGCAAATCTGTGTCCCATAGTTGCCCCAGCCACAGGTTGGGTCGAGTGCCCAGCTTAGCCCAATGGGGCTTGTCCCCTCTTTGACGCCAATCTTGATGTGGCCAATCATTTTCGCTCATGCCCGAGACCAACTCGCTAAAGCCGCATCGTATCAGATCGCTGGCTTGGCCCGCAAATGGAGCGACTGAAACTGATAGATTTTGCGACAGCTGGCTTAGCATGATTTCATGCTAGGTAGATTCGGCAAGCTGTGCAGTTCAGTCAGCCAGAGAGTTGAGTCGGCCAGCAGTTGTGTCAGCCAGCAGTTCGGTCAGCCAGTGAGAAACCAGTAAAAGCTTTCCACCCACGGAAGAGCAATCGTGCCTGCGGCCATCATGCGAGCGGCTAGCGTGCGAGTGGCGGGAACGGGCTGGGGGCGAGAGAGTTGTCGGTGGGATCTACGCCAGCCTCGTGAGTTCCGAGCTGGTTGCGGTACGGGTAGTCGCCGATTTGCAAATCGGC
>DNPC01000761.1 GCA_003501565.1 Planctomycetaceae bacterium
TCAGGCAATTGGCTGGCGAATGACGTTTGTCGCCAACGGCCTAGTCGGACTTGTCTGGGGAGTCGTGTGGTGGTTTTGGTATCGCAATGATCCCGCTGATCACCAACGGGTGAGTGCAGAAGAAGTTGCACTTATTCGTAAAGGCATTGGGGAAGAACAAGTAGCATCGCAGGAGGACATTCCATACGTTCAAGTGGTCACGAGTCGAAATGTGTTGTTGGCAATGCTACAGTATGCGGCCAGCAATATTACGTTCTTTATCAGCATTACTTGGCTGCAACCCTACGTCACTGAGACCTGGGGTAGTGATTTTTCTTACGTCGCCGCGTTCCCTTTGCTCGCTGGTGCACTAGCGCTATGGCTAAGCGGTGCAATGGTGACTCAGCTGCACAAAATGGGCTACCCGGTCCTTTCCCGGCGTTTGCCGGCCATGATCGGATACACATTGGGTGCGATCGGCATGCTGCTCTGTACGCAGACTGTCAGCTCTGAATCTGTTTGGCCGTTTATCGCATGTTTTACGTTGGCGACGTTCGGCGTGGAAATGACGCTCAGCCCCAGTTGGGCATTTTGCATGGATATTGGTGGAAGTCGTTCGGGCGCAGTTTCTGCCGCCATGAATATGGTCGGCAATCTAGGTGCGGCGCTTAGTGCCGTGCTTTTCCCGTACTTTATCAAGTCCGTTACGATTCCATACGTTGCCGAAACACCCGGAACACCCGCCGGCTTTTTCGTCTTCGCCGCTGCGATGAATTTGATAGCTATCGGCTGCTGGATGCTGATGAATCCCAAACGGGAACTTAAGCCGGAATCTGCTTCAGCGACTCGTGCTCGCTTAGTTGGTTTTCTGGGCGTAATCGTGCTGGTCGTCGTCGCTTTGGTTTACACGAAATTCCTGATGCCCAAGGACGAAGAAGGCAACGGCGATGATGCTAGCGGAACGCCTGCCAGCGAGACGATTGAGCAAACCTCTCCCGCAGCGGCGAATGGCAATCAGAGCCAAGAAGACCCTGTGAACCAGTAAGGATTGCTAGCGATTCCTGCGGGTTGTACGGAATAATATTGACGCAGACGCTTTGAATGGGATATCACGGACGACGATACAGATTTTAATGCTCCCGAAGCACGTCTTTTCGAAGGATCGAATTGTGCTCTGTCGCCCACTGCCACTTGGCTGTCGGTTGGCCAAACTGCTGCTAGCGGTCTTTGCCATACTCTTCTTTTCCACCATCAGCTTGGCTCAAGAAGCCCAGTGGATTTGGTCTCCTGAGCATCCTCCAGGGCGAGCCCCAGCCGGGGACTGTTTCTTTCGCCGGACACTACAGATTGACCGTGTCGAACAGGCCAGTATCACCATTACTGCTGACGATGCTTACGCGCTGTACGTCAATGGTCGCCAGATTGGTAGCGGGAATTCAATCCAACAAATGGAGCAGTACGATATCGGACGGCTGCTGCGCCGCGGTCGGAATGTGATCGCAATTCGAGTTCGAAATGCGGCGGATGGTCCGGCCGCTGTCGCAGCACGAGTATTTGTAAAACCTGCGGGCAAACCGTGGCTTAGTTATTCGACGAGCGCCGCTTGGCGATCGCAGATCGAACCCTCGGCAGGTTGGCAAAGTCTGTCGTACAACGATCTGACTTGGAAGCCGGCCAAATCGTTTGGGCAGCTTGGCGAAACAGCTCCTTGGGACCGACGCAGCGAAGTTAGCCCAAAGCGGCTTTCAGAGAATCAACGTTTCCGAATTAGCCGTGAGTTCGCGGTCGACGAAGTGCTGGAAAGTGAAACGACTGGTTCGCTTGTAAACATCGCCTTCAATGAGTTTGGGCATTTGATCGCCGCTCAAGAAGGAGGTCCGCTGCTCTTGATCTACGACAGTGACAAGGATGGCAAGCTTGATAAGACCCGCGAATATTGCGACCTAATCGATGGAATTCAAGGCATTTTGCCACTCAACGGTGATGTTTACGTGACCGGTATGGGGAGCGAAGGTGCGGGGGTCTATCGCCTGATTGACAAGGATCGAAACGGTAACTTGGAAGAGGCCGAGCGAATCGTCGCCATCGATGGAGAGATTTCAGAGCACGGGGCTCACGGCTTGGCACTTGGACCGGACGGCCGGATCTACTGTGTGCTAGGAAACCAAGCCGAATATGCAGGTGAATTCGCCTCAACAAGCCCGCTAAAAAATTACTACGAAGGGGATTTGGTTGGGCCGCGCAAAGAAGATCCTGGCGGGCATGCCCTGGGCGTGAAGGCTCCAGGCGGCACCATTATTCGTTTCGACATCGATGGTGAAGAAGTCGAATTGGTCGCTGGTGGTTTAAGAAATGCTTATGACATCGCATTTCATCCGAGCGGAAGACTTTTCGTTCATGATAGCGATATGGAGAGTGATGAAGGGTCGGTTTGGTACCGGCCGACGAGTCTATACGAAGTTACTGAGGGAGCTGAGTTTGGTTGGCGAAGCGGTTGGGCGAAATGGCCCAGCTACTATTACGATCGCCTCCCTGCTCTTCTGGAGACGGACCGCGGCTCACCAACCGGAGCTTGCGTCTACGACCATATCATGATGCCGCAGCGCTACCACGGAGCGCTTTTCTTGGCCGATTGGACGGAAGGCCAAATTCTGTGTGTGCGACTGGATGAAAAAGGGGGAGCGCAGAGTGAGGTGTTCCTGCAGGGTCAACCGCTGAACGTGACAGATTTAGCTGTCGGCCCTGATGGTTGGCTGTATTTTTGCACCGGTGGTCGTGGCACCAAAGGCGGTGTTTACCAGGTACGTTGGCGCGGAACCGTACCCGACTCGGTCAAGAACCTAGGAAACGGAATTGCGAAGGCAATCCGTCAACCGCAGCTTGATGCCGCTTGGACTCGGCAGGAGATCGCCAGCTTAAAACGTGAAATGGGTGGGGCTTGGGCTGACAAAGTGGCTGGAGTCGCATTCAGTGACGAAAATACTTCTGAGTTCCGAATACGAGCGCTCGATTTGATGCAGTTATTCGGTCCGACGCCAACACCCGAACTGTTGTTGGCTTTGAGTGAATCACCGAACGAACAAGTCCGCGCAAAAACCGCGCAGCTGATGGCACTTCACCGCGAGGATGAAGGTGTGATCCGGGGATTGATCGGGTTGTTGGAAGACCGTTCATCGCCGGTTCAGCAAACCGCCTGTGAGGCTCTGTTGCGAGCCGATGTGCAGGTTCCCTATCGTCGGCTGCGCCCGCTGTTTGAAAGCAAGGATACGCGGATAACCTGGGCCGCGCGCCGCCTACTAGAGCGCGTGCCGAGTGACGAGTGGCGGGATCAGGCGCTGGAGGATGAAAGTCC
>DNPC01000295.1 GCA_003501565.1 Planctomycetaceae bacterium
GTTGCGTGTCGCCTGGGAGCATTACAAACAATATGGTCCCGGCGGTCTGGGCGCGTTGATCGTCAGCATGACGCGCCAAACGTCCGATTTGTTGGGTGTGTACCTGCTGGCTCGCGAGGTTGGGCTGCTGCAGGAAACAGAGCAAGGTACTGTATGTCCGCTTCCGGTAGTGCCGTTGTTTGAAACGATCGAAGACTTGGAGCATAGTCCCGAAATCTACGATCAATTCCTCGCCTTCCCCATGACTGCCGCCAGTCTGGATTTCGTGCGTGAGGAACGCAGTCTGTCGCGACGCACCGGACAGATCATGATTGGTTATAGCGACAGCAATAAAGACGGTGGGATTCTGGCCAGCCTGGTGGGACTGCGACAAGCTCAATCACGGTTGACCCAGGTGGGGGCAAAGTACGACACACACGTCCGCTTTTTTCATGGCCGGGGCGGCACCATCTCACGAGGGGCTGGTCCGACGCATCGCTTCATCCGTTCTTTGCCCGACGGTACGCTCTCGGGGGATTTGCGTCTAACCGAGCAAGGCGAGACGATCGCTCAAAAGTACGCACATCAACCTTCGGCCATTTATAACCTCGAGCTGTTCTTGGCTGGTGCCACGCGCAAAACACTCTTGGACGAACACCTCGAGCCGGAAAAGCATCCTCTGGAAGAAACGCTGGTCGAGTTGTCGCAGTCGGCGAGAGACGCTTACCATGATTTGCTGCACACTGAGGGCTTCGTCGATTTCTTTCGGCAGGCTACTCCCATTGATGCAATCGAGCAGAGCAGCATCGGCTCACGCCCCAGTCGGCGTTCGGGCCAACGCACTTTGGCAGACTTGCGGGCGATTCCATGGGTTTTTAGCTGGGGGCAGTCGCGGTGCTATCTGTCGGGGTGGTTCGGAGTTGGAACAGCCCTCAAGCAGCTTGAAGAGAAATCCCCCGAGACCTTCAAGCTAATCACTGAGAAAATGTACGGCTGGTCACCGCTTCATTACTTGATGAGTAACGTGGCGACCAGTGTGGCGGCGGTCGACATGAACGTCGCCGAGCAATACGCTGCGCTGGTAGATGACGAAGCGTTGCGGACACAGTTTCATTCACGCATTGCGGCAGAGCTAGAGTTAACTCGCCAGATGATCGAGCGAGTCTACGGCGGTGCGCTTGACGATAAACGTCCCAACGTTCAGCGTATGATCCAGTTGCGAAGCGGGGGCCTGCAGATCCTACATATCCAGCAGATTCGCCTGCTTCGTCGCTGGCGTAGCTACCACGGTATGGGCGAAAAATCTCAAGCCGACGCTCTGCTCCCACAACTGCTGCTTACTGTCAACGCCATCGCCAGCGGATTGGGTACGACGGGGTAAACTTGCTTGTCTCATCCTATCAGTGTTTCACTCCTTACCAAGCGAGAACATCAATGCTTCGCCAATGGGGGTTCACAACCTGCGTCTTCTTCATTTTTGTATTTGCTGCGGCACAAGCTCATGCACAGGAATCGAAAACGCAGCGGCAGCAAGGGCAGAGAGTCGATTCGGGATTCAGGCCCAATATCAGTAATCCTCGCTATGCGAAAGGAAATGCTCCGACCGTTGCCATCGATGAGGGGCACGGCAACTTTCACACCATCGATGGGCGTTTTCGACCGTTCGCCACCGTTCTGGAAGCTGATGGTTGTAAAGTCATTGCACACGAGAGCGAGTTTTCGGATGCATCACTTGCAAAGATCGACCTGTTGGTGATCGCCAATGCGCTATCCCGCGGAGAGAACAAACTGAGTTCAGCGTTCACGAAACCAGAGATCGAAACACTGCTTAAGTGGATTAAGAATGGCGGTTCGCTGCTTTTGTTGGCAGACCATAGTCCGTACGGCGAAGCAGCTGAGACTCTAGGCGAGGCACTTGGAGTCGAGATGTCTGGTGGTTTCGTTTTGGGGAAAGAGGGCTCGCGAATTCGGTTTAGCTTGCGTGACGAAACGCTTCGAAAACATGCTGTTACGCTTGGAAGCGGTCCGCCGGAAAGGGTTTCTAGCGTCACGAGCTTTACAGGTCAGGCATTGAAGTTTTCGTCCGAGTTTACGCCCTTGCTGCGACTCGACAGAGGTTCCGTGTTGTACCCTGACCGGCGTTCGGCTGTTCAGAAACGCAATCCGGCCAACGTTGCCGGTTGGCATCAAGGCGGGCTCGCCGCGGTAGGAAAGGGGCGCGTGGCCGTGTTCGGTGAAGCCGGCATGTTTTCTGCCCAGATTTCGGTCTCAGGCAAACCCATGGGAATGAACGCGCCCGGTGCCGAACAGAACCAGCAGTTTCTGATCAACGTTGTGCACTGGCTTGTGCCCCTCCGTTAGGTTTGCTCTTTCGGCTGGCGGTTGATCCGTAAACTCAATCAAACGGTCGTTTCACAATCGCTATGGCAAAGCTGCTAGAATCAGCCGCGGCCAGCGGGCGGGATGCGACAGTTCTTTGCTTGCTGGTATGGTTCTACGTGAATGACTGTCAACGCATTATCGCAAAATAACAGTTTCGTAAAAGAAGATCTACGGTATGGGTAATCCTTTACGTTTTGCAGTTCTCCGATTTTTTGTGTTGTTCGCAGCGTTTAGCTGCGTGGTGCAAAGTTCGGCGCGGGCAAGTGGTGCACACCTGTTTATTCTGTCAGGCCAGTCAAATATGAACGGTCTGAACCCAACAGAATCACTGTTGCCGATGCTCCAGGCGAGGTTCGGTAAGGATCGTGTCATCGTGGTAAAGGATTCGCAGGGTGGGCAGTCAATTCAGCGTTGGGATAAAGGCTGGGATGCCAAGAAGGAAAAAGACTCCTCACCGATTGGTGATCTATATGATCGATTGCTGGGTAAAGTTCGAGCGGCAATTGAGGGGCGCGAGATTCGGACTGTAACCTTCTTGTGGATGCAGGGTGAAAAAGATGCGCGACTGGGCAATGCTAACGTTTATGAAGCAAGTTTTCGCCGTGTGCTGGATCAACTGCGAGAGGATCTGAACCACCAAGATATCAATTACGTCATCGGCCGGCTAAGTGACTTTGGGAATGCGAATTCAAAGTACCCTGACTGGAATAAAATGCGGGCCATCTTGGTGCAACTTGCTGATGCCAGCCCGCGAGCGCGATGGGTTAATACCGATGACCTAAACGACGGGAAGAATCGTCGCGGCCAAGACATCAAGAATGATCTGCATTATTCCGTTAGTGGCTATCGTGAATTTGGAAAACGTTTGGCCGTTGCTGCGATTCAGATTCTCGAACGCAACGATGTGCCATACGAGCTTGCTCCACCTGCGGACCCGCCTTACTATCGCGTTCGCTATGAAGGTTCGCCAGAAGACGGCAAGCTGCGGTTTCCGGTCCAATACACAGTTTGGATACCGCCTGGCACAAAAACATTGCGCGGGCTGATTGTCCATCAACATGGTTGCGGCGTCGGATCGTGTCGATCGGGATTGACTGGAGCATTTGACTTGCATTGGCAAGCACTCGCGCGAGAGCACGATTGTGCGTTGTTTTCGGCGGTTTATGAGCAACCCGCTGATGCGGATTGCGGTCTCTGGTGCGATCCTCGCAACGGTTCGGATCAAGCATTTCTACGCTCGCTTGCGGATCTTGCTACTCGGTCGGGCCATCCGGAGCTTGAAACTGTCCCATGGGCCTTGTGGGGGCATAGTGGTGGTGGAACTTGGGCCGGGACGATGCTCTTCTTGTACCCAGATCGCGTGGCTGCCGCCTGGCTACGCTCGGGCTGTCCACTTATTACTCCTTCCCCGCAGCGACCGGATCGAGCCGCTATTGCAGCACCGCCGAGTCCGCTCGAGGCGCCCGTGATGCTAAATCTGGGTACGCAGGAAGGTTTTACGGTCGAAGACGGACGCTTCGCCTCCGTGTGGCCACACTGCCGCGCGGTGTTTATCGCGCTTCGAAAACTGGGGACACCCGTAGGCATTTCTATTGACCCATTAACGGGTCACCAATGCGGAGACCAACGTTATTTGGCGATCCCTTGGTTTGATGCATGCTTGACCAAACGGTTGCCCGATGCACCTGGCAGTTCGATGAAACCCATTGCCGGAGAATCGCATTGGCTAGCTCGCCTGCCAAGTCCAGATTCCCCACAGGAATTGAAGACGTATGCGGCCGCTGCTTACGAAGGTGATCCACTGGAAGCCGTTTGGTTACCTTCGCAGGAAATCGCAGAAGCGTGGACGACTTACGGAACGGGAAAAGGAATTGCCGACCGCACGCCGCCGCCGAAGCCAGGTAGATTGCGAATAGACGGTGCTCGGCTCAAATGGGATGCCGCGGCCGATCTACAGAGCGGATTGGCGTACTTTATTGTTCAGAGGAATGGCCGGCCGGTTGCCAACGTGCCTGAGAAGCCTACTAACCCGTATGGTCGGCCAATTGCCCAAGGGCTGCTCTATAGCGATACACCTGAAATGCCATTGAAAGAGTTCTATTTCGATGGGCTTGTAGATGGTGCTACCACCGTGGATGAATACGCTGTAATCGCGGTTAACACTGTCGGGCTACAGTCCGAATCCAGTGATGTGTTGCGAGTCGATACCAGTGTACTGACAGCAGACCAACCGCGATAATACCTGCCGCCCTGTATAGCGGGAGTCTGACCCGATAGCTGTATTCATTGAGTCTCACCATGAACCATCGAATTCTTTGGATGTTTGCCGTTGCTTTTTGGTTGACGGTATTGAAACCGACGCCAGCTCGCGAGATCGTTGATTACTCGTCACAACGGATCGCGGCCGGACAATGGGACGTTGTGGATATTCGTTTCACGGCAAGCGAAATACCGCCGCAACCTTGGGATGTCGAACTTACCGGGCGTTTCACTTCCGCTGAAGGGCAGCGGATTGAAGTTGCTGGGTTTTATGATGGCAAGAACAATTTTGTATTGCGATTTACTCCACCGGAGCCGGGACTTTGGGCGTTCGAAATTCAATCTTCGATCGCAGAATTTGCAGGCAAAACGGGAGAACTTGATGTCTCTTCAGCTACGAATCGTCCGGGCGGAGTTGTCGTCGATTCGAACAGTGAACGTCAATTCGCCTACCAGAATGGGAAACCGTATTACCCGATAGCGTTTGAAGCAGATTGGTTGTTTGCGCTGGATGCCGACAACCCCAGCGATATTCCCAAAACGAGGCAGTTGGTCGATACCCTGTCAAGCAATGGGTTCAACCAAGTTGTGATGAATGTCTTTGCCTACGACGTACAGTGGCCGAAGGACGAAAGGCTAGAGACCAGATTCGATTACGGCAGCCCAGATGCTTTTCCGTTTCTTGGTAACAACCAGTCACCGGATTTCAGTCAACTTAATCCCGAGTATTTTAGGCGACTAGATCGTGTGGTCGACTACTTGGATGAAAAGAACATTGTCGCGCACTTGATGATTTACGTTTGGAACAAACGCGTCGCATGGCCACAGGCCAATTCGCCGGCCGACAATCGCTATTTTGAGTACGTCGCGCGTCGCTACCAGGCATACCCGAATTTGGTTTGGGACGTTTCTAAGGAAGCCCTCGGTTATGGGCATACGGATGTAAATTACATCACCGATCGAATCCAGCGACTCCGCAAATTGGATTCGTTCGATCGCCTCATCACTGTGCACGACTACAGCTACTGCCGGCGTTTTCCAAAACAGGTGGATTTTGTATCCGTTCAGCTTTGGCAATCTGAACTTTACAGTGTGATGCGAAAGGTTTTGAAAGACATTCCTGGCAAACCCATTTTGAATATCGAACACGGCGGTTACGAGCGGGGACCTTACGAGGTCTTCAACGGCAACTATACGTCACCGGAAGTCTGCTTGGAACGCGCATACCAATGCGTGTTTGCGGGTACGTTTCCTACGCACTACTGGCAGTGTGCGGCGTGGAACGTGGTGATTCCAGATGTCGAAGCACTGCCAGCGGACGACCGTCCACGGCTGGAGTATTACCGCTATATGCGTGAGTTCGTCGAGCGGTTTCGCGTCGATCAGCTAAAGGCGGGCGACAAGAAAAGTAACGCTGGATTCAGCCTACACAACGGTGATGACTTAATTGTGTATTACGTACCGAAGGAGTGCGATTTTCTGGGGCTTCGCTTGCCCAAGGACAAAGCTGGAGCAATGCAGCTGATGTGGCTGGATCCGCTAACTGGCAAATATTCCGAGCCATTCGAGCAAAAGATTACGCAGTGGCCGACGGTGCAAGTTCCAAAGAGTGCTTCATTTCAGATCCTGATTTGTAGGTTGAAATAGGCTGCTCGCTGGATGCAGCGGTATTCAACGTTCCCTAGGGAGTAATGCTGTTTAGCCTTAGGGCATGGTGATGTTCTGTTGGCTGAGGACTTGGATCATACCGGCACAAAAATCGGGAAGGTCGTCCGGCCGGCGGCTGCTGACGTGATGACGATCTATAACAACCGAAGTGTCTTCGTAAATTCCACCGGCGTTTATCAAGTCGTCTTTGATGCCCGGGGATCCCGTTACTCTGACATCGCGGTACACGCCTGCTGAAATCGGGATCCAGCCGCCGTGGCAAATCGCGGCGATCAACTTTTCCGACTTATCAAAAGCACGAACCAAGTCCAATACGGTTGGGTCGCGTCTTAGTTTGTCCGGCATAAAGCCGCCGGGTACCAACAGCCCCGTGAAATCACTTTCGGAAACGGTCTCGAGGGCAACGTCGCTAGTGCAAGGATAGCCGTTCTTGCCAGCGTAGGTGGTCTTCGCATCAGGTCCAGCGACGACAAACTCGGCACCGGCCTCAATCATGCGAAGCTTCGGATACCAAAGTTCTAGATCTTCATAGATGTCGCCTACCAGTGACAAGATACGATGGTTCTTCAGCAGAAGTCGTTGTTCGTTGGCATTCAGATCAGACATGGTCACCGTGTTATTCAGTTGAAGCGTTAGGTGTCGAGCCGCTTAGGATTCTTTTCGCCATCAGGTAGCGGCATTTGCATTTGTGATTAATCCAGCAGATTGTAAGGCGCGTGGTAAGTCATTTCAGAAACCGAACCAACGATACCGACCATGCTAGTCAGTTAGTTTGAAAGCAGAATAGCCACTTAAGGGCTCTCCGGTGCTTTGGTTTCCTTTTCGCCATTTGCGTACGTCTGCCAATGCTGATCGATAAACTTTGGACTAGCTGCCGTGGACGTTACCAAGTAGCGGTAACGGGAACTGTATTGCTTTCCGGGAGCGATCTCAAACGGAGCTTCAACCATCGGAGCAAAACAGAAATACGGCTTATTCGGATGGATGCGCACCGGTTGCGGCGCGCGGAAGTTCAGCGGACTGCCGAAGACGGCAGCCGTTACGTCTTGCTCATCGATCTTGCCAGAGAATGCGACCCAGTTCGGACGTGAGTGGTTTCCTTCCCAGCGATCCTTGCCTTCACTGGTTACAAACTGCACGTCTCCGGGGGCAATGCTATGATCTCCCGATTCCTTTAACCACTGATCGTTGCCGCGGATCGCCATGCCGCCGTAATGGTATTTCGCAATGTTGAGGGGCTGGTCTGCGACGCAGCGCTGAATGCTGGCGACGTCGAACAGAAAGTGATCATCGGGCGTCTGATGAACGGTAACCGTCCAAACCTCTTGGATCACATCTTGCCATGGGCCATCATTTTTCTTGTTCGCCCTGACCATGAATGCATGTTTGACGCCAAAAGAGACCTTCTTGGGCTCTCGCTGTAAGGAAACCACCTCGCGAAACTCGATTTTTCCAAGGCCCTTGGCTTGATTCCAAAAATCGATGTTTGTGCCGTTGTAGCTGCTTTTCGTCCAGGCGAAGAAAAGCGCGTGTTGGTGTGGATGATCGGCCGGGTAGTCGCCGGTTAGCTGCTGACCGGTGGGTGTGAAGACCGGGTGGATGTATCCACTCCGGCGGAAATGCTTGTTAATACCCTCAGGGGCTGGCCTGGAGATCTTGACGTATTGGAGGACTGGTTTCCCACGCAGCGTGACACGAATGGTGTCATCCGTTTCGGT
>DNPC01000242.1 GCA_003501565.1 Planctomycetaceae bacterium
CTGCGGCTTGGGCCCCATTTCACCGCGCGTGCGACTCAACGCATCGCGGACACCAGATGAGTGGAATCCAACCCTGGCGTATGTACGTGCTCTCAGGGAAGGAGTGTCGTGAACTCGGGCGCAGACTCCCACCAGAACGGGCCGGTAAACTACCGCGCATGCTGGCGTCGGCCGATACACTGATACAGACAACTTGGTTGCCCAATCCGGCCCAATCACCACTGCCCGAGGGGCAGTTGTTCGAACCAACGCTCGCGAACATGGAACATATAGCTGCGGCATCGGCAGCGATACAGAACTTGCTGCTGGCTGCTACAGAAGCTGGTATCCCTAACTACTGGTCGAGTGGCGGTGCTTTGCTTCGCGAACCCACGGCCTATTCTTGGCTGGGAATCCCGCAGGAGGAAATTCTCCTTGGCAGTTTGTTTTTGTTCCCTGCCGATCCGGCACGTCACGCTCCAACAACTGAAGTGGTTGGGTCCAAACTCCGCGACCAACGTTCGCCCGTTGCCAGTTGGGCGCGACGCGTGGCACTGCAGGACGTCCCCAGCTAGCGCTGAGCGGCTGGATGGACGAACTTGATTAAGCCGTGTGGTCGATTGTTCCGGTTTTGCAGCTGGTCGACAGTTGGTGCCGGCGGCAATGACGATGCAACGTGAGCGCCAAGCGTAATCTCTGACGCATAGGCCTTCGTGGGAGTCTGGCAGTCGCTTTGGTTCACGAAAGGGCTCGGGCGTTTCTGCCGCCGCTGAGTTGCTAGATTGTTGGTTTGTTAGGTGTTATGATGCGTGGCACTTCTCAGAGACCAGTTTTCCCAAGCCTAAACACCCAACCCAATCGATTGACTCATGAAGCTATCGTCACGATTTACTTCTTTAACACCGCTAGTCGTTCTTTTACTCTTGGCGGCTGTTAGCTCTGCCCAAGAACGTCCGAACATCTTATTCATCATGTCGGATGATCACACAGCGCAGGCTGTTGGTGCGTATGCGACGGTGTTGAAGGACCTCAATCCAACTCCAACGCTGGACGAAATCGCCCGCGAAGGAATCGTGTTTGAGAACGCGTTCTGTACCAATGGTATCTGTACCCCCTCACGCGCATGCATCATCACTGGGCAGTACAACCACAATAACGGGGTATTTGACCTGGGAGGGCGCATTGAACCAGAAAACCAAATGCTGCCCATCGCCATGCGCGAGGCAGGTTATCAGACAGCGATCGTCGGCAAGTGGCATTTAAAGACTGAACCCAACTACGATTACTACAAAGTGCTACCTGGCCAGGGCAAGTACATGCACCCTGAATTCCGAGTGCAAGGTGAAGCGGAATGGCCGAAGAATACAGTGAAGCACCCCGACCAGCACTCGTCTGACGCGATTATGGATTCGACTCTTGAGTGGTTCAAAACCAAGCGGGATCCCGCCAAGCCGTTTTTCGTTTGCCATCACTTCAAGGCCCCGCATGACTTCTTTGAGAACGCACCTCGATATCAAGACTACTTGGCGGACGTAGAGATTCCCGAACCAAGCACCCTTTACGATGTGCCTGAAAGCTGGGGTTCGCTGGCGACGCGAGGGCACAACGATGAATTGCGTCCACATATCGGAACATCCATCGGTTCGCGCAACCCACGTCGCAGTTATTCAAAAGACCTCTATCGTTTGTATCCTGAAGAATTTCCACCAGGATACGACCCCAACGAGAATTCGGAGGTCGAAACAACACGCTTGGCCTATCAAGCCTACCTTCGCAAGTACTTGCGCTGCGTCAAAGGTGTCGATGACAACATGCGGCGTTTGGTTGACTATCTGAAGGCCGAAGGGATTTACGATAACACGTTAATTATCTACACCGGCGACCAGGGATTCTGGCTGGGTGAAAATGATTATCAAGACAAACGCTGGGCTTACGACCCAAGTCAACGAATGCCGTTGTTAATTCGCTACCCTAAGTCGATACCTGCCGGACAACGGTCAGATGCTCTTGTCGAGAATGTTGATTTCCCTGCACTGATGCTCGACTACGCCGGAGCGCAGGTACCATCTAGCGTGCAAGGACGTTCATTCCGCGAGGTCTGTGAAAGCGGCAAAGAACCAAGTGATTGGAAGCAGGAGGTCTACTATCGCTACTGGATGCATATGGCCCACCATGACAACCCTGGTGAAATGGCGATGCGCACCAAACAATACAAGTTGATTTATTTCTACGGCTGCAATTACGAAGGTAAGAACCAAACTCCGCCAGCGTGGGAGCTGTACGACCTTCAGGCGGATCCGAACGAGCTCGTGAACTTGGCTGAAAACCCCGATTACGCTGACACGCTCGAGGAGCTGAAGGTGCGTTTTGCCCAGCTGCGCGTTGAGGTCGGCGACGACGGGTCGCATCATCCACAATGCGAACGAGTCGTGCAAGAATTCTGGGACTACTCCGAAGCGGACCGAGCGAAAGCTATTGAGCTTTCTAAGGAGTTTCGTCAACGCCGTGAAGCCGACCTGGCTAAACGAAAATAGCGAAGAATGCTAACTGCGGACTTTGCAGCTGGCGACTTTACAAACGGAGCAACCGCCACGGGACGAACAGCCTCGTTCAGCGGATTCGGTTCCGCAGCCTGGTCCGCAACCTTCGTCCAAGAGCTTCGCAAAGCTGCTTTGGCGCACCTGGCTTTCGTAGGCGGTGATGAGTCCATCGAGCTGCTCGTGGACGGCAGGGCTGACTTCATTCAGAAAATGAAAATAGAGCGTCTTTCCATCCAGTAGCGGTTCGACCTCCAAGAGCGTTGCATCAGGAGCGTTTTCGGCAAGCCATTCGGCGCATGCTTCCAGAGCTTCTTGGCTAAGTGCCTGTAGGTTGCTCCACAGCAACTCGTCTTCGGGGGTCATTCTCCGGATC
>DNPC01000784.1 GCA_003501565.1 Planctomycetaceae bacterium
CGGCGATTCATTTTCGAGCGATCTCTTGAAGCGACAAAGCATGAAAACCGCAACAAACGTGGGGTCACGATTCGCAGCAGGCGCACTTGTGCTTTGGAGTATTGTTTGCGCCTCCGCTGCGTTTGCAAAGCAGCCTCCCTCTCGTCCCAACGTGTTGTTCATTGCGGTCGATGATTTGCGGCCCGAGATCGCGTGCTACGGTGCCACCAGTATCACTCCCAATATGGACCGTCTTGCGTCGGAGGGTGTACAGTTCACAAGGGCTTACTGCAATCAAGCTGTTTGTGGTGCAAGTCGTGTTTCGCTAATGACTGGGCTCTATCCAGAATTTACGGGCGAGCGCACATACCACGTAACTGGCTGGAGGGATCGCTACCCAGATGTCATCACGCTGAATCAGTCGTTCAAGGCCTCTGGGTACAACACCGTTGGACTGGGCAAGGTCTACCATGGCAGCGGCGGCCCAGGTACGGATCCTGACAATTGGACCACTTGGCACAAAGTTGGCGGAAAAGGTTACGGAACACCCCGCGGACAACTGAAATTCCGCAAGTCAAAGGATCGCAATCGGGGGCCCTCCACTGATGACGCTGACGTTCCCGATGATACTTATGCGGACGGGAACCGAGCAATTCTGGGGGCGCGGCTAATCGAAGAACTTGCCGACGGAGACCAACCCTTCTTCTTGGCAGTCGGATTTACAAAACCACACTTGCCTTTCGTTGCACCAGCAAAGTACTGGAACCTCTACGAGCAAGACGCATTCTCTATGCCATCCAACCTCGGTGTGCCGCAGGGGTATCCCGATTATGCGTCAAACAAGAATGCAGGCGAGTTGCGTTCTTACAGTGACATCCCGCGAGAAGGCTTGCCGACCAAGTTTCCAATGGCAGTTAACCGGCGACTCCTGCATGGCTATCATGCGTGTGTAAGCTATACGGATAGAAACATCGGAGTTCTGTTGGATGCACTTGAGTCTTCGGGAGCCGTCCAGAATACGATCGTCGTGCTCTGGGCAGACCATGGCTGGAAACTTGGCGACCATTCAAGCTGGTGTAAGCACACGAATTTCGAATGCGATGCCCGAGTGCCACTGATCGTTCGTTTCCCCGGCCGGAACATGGCTGGCTCAAAGACTGCCGCATTGGTTGAACTTATCGACATCTACCCCACGCTTTGCGAGCTTGCGGGAGTGGAAGCGCCTACTCACCTGCAAGGCCGTTCGTTTGCGGGTGTTTTGACATCCCCGGATGTCGAGCACCGCATATGTGCATACTCGTCATATCCGCACACCTACCAAAAACGCCGAGTCGTTGGGCACTCGATTCGCACGCAGCAGCATCGATTCACGCAGTGGTGGGATGCCAAGACAGATGAAGTAGTCGATGAGATTGCGACAGATTTGATCGCGGATCCAGGGGAGACCCGCCCGGCTGAATTGGCTCCGAAGAAGCTCGGCGAATATCGCAAGCTGCTCCGTTCCCGCGTCTTAGACGCCCGCTCAGCAATGAAAACGAACTAGACGGAAACTAGCCTAGACGGAAACTAGCCTTGCAGAGTTGCTAGACGTCGCATCGGATCTCTGGCTTCCTCAGCCTGAACTACTCGCTGTATTCGGCGGCTGTTTTCTTGCGGTTTAGCAGCGGCTGAAGCCTCGCTCGGTTGTAGCGTTGAAGCATCACGGGGTACGCGTTGATCAGGATATTGAAGATCGTCCAAGACGCAACGGCAGCCCACCAGCCGTTTATTAAAGGGTAGAGAGTCAAAACGAACACGATAACAAACAGAAACGCGTGGGCGGTCTCAGCTGCTTGCATGTGATTTGCCAGCTTCTGAAAGTCCCGTTCACCAGGCACTAGCTTGATATTGGGATTGAAGACCGATAGCGGCCCGCGTCTGAGAATTGCCTTGGCCAGTCGAACTCCCAGCCATTCGTAAAGCTTGCCATCCTTCTCAAACTTACCAATGCGGTAGTAGCCAGCAGGCATCGATGGTTGGTGCTGCCAAATCGTTACGACAATTACCCACCAGCACATCACGAGCAAATTGAGGCTGAGGCCCAGTATGGGTTTCTGCAATACGGTCGGATTGCCAAACAGCAGGACGAACAGCGGGGCGGTGATCGCGACGCTCAGTATGATCTGTCCAAACGTTTTCATGGCGGTTGCTGCCGAGCCAGCGGATCCCGAATTCGCGGTGAGTTTTGCAGAGCACGTGAGTCGTTCAGTATTACGGCCCGCCAAAAAGCACGGCACTCTCGCAAGGATTGTATCACTTTCGGCTAGATTTTCGCTTCTGATTATGAACGCTAATCTTGTGTCAGCCTAATGTAGTTGGTCAGCTCGCGTTTTTTGCTGGATGCACCTTAACTACTGAACAACAAGCTTGGTTTGCAGATCAACCCTGGAAAGGAGTTCTTAAGCCTGTATTCAGTTGAGGGGCAACGCCCTGTTCGTTTAGCTAGCCCAGCGGGCGGGGTTCACTACGTCGAGTAAAGGAACGAGGTCATTTCCAGTCGTTGGCAGTTGTGTGTAAAAACTACGGCCGGTTTACGAGGCGGATGGTGTATTCGTTTGTTTTGGTGCCGTGATGTGCGAAGAACGGGAAATTGAGTCTGAAAGTGATCAAAGCACGGAAAAGAACCGTGGGCGTTTTACCATCTATGCCATGTTCATACTCACAACCTTGGTGGCAGTTTTTGCGGGAGCGTCGCGGTTCTTAGCAGATCATCCGGTAATGCTCGGACCGATTCTCATTACCGGCTTTTTCGTGTCCATTCTGCTCGCGCCTGCAGCAGTTTCGAAATGGAAGAGTCCAGCCGGGAGAGTCTCGGCGGGATGCTGTCTAGTGCCTGTTGCCTATGTTTTCTTCGCCATCGGCTACGTGCTTCTTGTTTATCTGCTCCGAGCGTATTTGCGAATTGACTAGGTGTGTCTTCTGCGAGCAGAGTCGGTTCGCTTACAGTTGAACCATTGTGATTGACTTCGCTAATCAGCACGTTCGTTCATAGTTTGCTCGATGCGTTGACCGTCTACCACGAAACTCACTTCGCCGCGTCGGACTGAGATTTGCACGGCTTTTGCCTCGGAAGAGATCTTTGCAACGATTCGCCCGTCAACAATCAGTTGTTCTGGCCTGACAATGATCTCTTGATGGCCCAGGACGATCCTGGCAGTATCGGCTTCGAAGTTACATGATAGTGAGACTGCATCGCTCTCGATCGAGACAGTCCGCCCACTCTCAAGTTGACCCGACGCGGAGCCGCCTTGGAGGTGCAACGACGCGGCAAGGGCAAAGAGCACCAGGATTGGGAGCACGACCAAGAGTGCCAATAGGAAGAACGGCACAGCATGCGAAGCGAACTGAGAATCTCTCAAATACTTTGTCCAGGGCGCTGGGGGCAAGATCGCCCGTCGCTGACGAATCGCGGGGACACTCAAGTATAGTTCATCGTGTGCGCTTACCTTATCAAGCCCGGATCCGCACCGAAAAGCCGCCCGCAACGCTATGCCCGCAACGCTAGTCGCGCACAAATTAGGCTGGCCTCCCAGAGATGATCGGGACCGATTGGCCCCTGATGATCGCAAGATATAGGGCTTGTTCCGATTTAAACGACTGATTCGGTAGAAGAGGCTGCGCCTGTCCACAGCAGCCGATACCGAATGTGGTAATGGATTCTGATGTAACGCTGGTGCTCGATGCGCTCTTGGCTTCCACTGGGCATGGAATGCGAATTTTCACACGATCAATCGAAAGAGTGGCTATCTTAGCCTGGCTGCTGACGGCCGGACTAGGGTGCTCGGTGCCGCGTTTCGGGCGGCAGCCTACGCCGGTGGAAATGAGTCCCCAGTTGAGTCAAGCGCCGGTTCCTGCTGTAGACAAAAACTCAGTTCCGCACAGCTCACCGCTCTCCCATTCTCAGGTGGAGACAGAACCTTACAACAAGTTCACAGGAGTGGGCCTGCTGACCAATCCTGCGCGACCTCGCACAGCCGCGGGCGCGGAAGAACCCACCGCCGTCACACTCGCAGCTGCAGT
>DNPC01000837.1 GCA_003501565.1 Planctomycetaceae bacterium
GGTGGATATGGTGGATATGGTGGTTTTGGCGGTGGACTGGGTGGTGAACTGGGGGGGCGAGAAGACGCTAGTGGTGACGCGACACAGAGTCCCGCCTACGGAGTGTGGGGTACCGTCGGCGTGCCTCAGAGTGAGAGCAATAGGGCCAATGTTAAAGGCGTCGAGTTGAGTGAAGGTGCCCCAAGTGATTTGGCTGGGCCGTCTGGCCAAGTCGAGCTCGGGCAACGCGGGCAAAGACAGCTAGGACTCGAGCTGCGAGGGCAAGAGCCAGGTGTTAGCGGGAAGCAGCCTCAGGAGGCGTGGCAGTTTGGGTTCAACATGCCCGAGCAGCCGAATGCCCAGCCCGATATGACTCAGCCAGCTGTTCCGCAGGATGACACGCGGTATGCGCCAGCACAACCGGTTCCAACGCCTTACTTCTCCCAGCAGAGTGCTCCTTTTTATCCATATCCCGGTAATCAGAGTAGCGCACCGGCTACGTCCCCTGAACCACGCCCGGCTGTTAGTCAACTGAATTATTCCAACGGCCAGTTGGACGCATCTTCAATCGCTCCCTCAGATACTCCCGCGCTTCCTGAGTTCGCACTCAAGAGAAAGCAGGACATACCTGACGCAATCAAACGAGCCTATGCAGAACAGAAGTCAAGCAATTGGGCAGATATCGATACGAACCAATCTGGGGCAGCGACTACCGCGTCCATCGATCCGGAGGTTAGATTTCAGACGTCGCCCGAGACATTCTTCGACCGCATGGACGTTGATTTTGATGTTGATCTGGAACAGTCCGACAAGACTGTGTTGGACGAGAAGCTAAAGGAGCTGCGCTCTCGAAAGTCTGAGATAGATGCGATCGGTCGCCAAGTGCGAGAGTCACTAGCGGCTGGACGGTCGGCCGAGTCTCTATTGAAGCAACTTGCAACACCGGAGGATGGTCGGGAAACTGCTCGAAAATTGGAGCAGGAGCAGCTCAATCCATTGCGAACTCAACTGGAGGTGTTTTCCAAGCAGCTTGGAGAGGATCACCCCCAAGTCGCGATGCTTGGAGCCCAGGTGCAAGGTCTAGAGAAGAAGCTGGGGGAAGTGCGCGAGAGCGAACGGTTCTTCAGGGATGAGCTACAGAATGCGAAAAGTGCCGAGGAGCGTCTCGAAGATCGTCTTGCCGCCCTCCAGGAGCAGTCGACCGTTTTGGCGCGGGAAGAGCAAGAGCTAGCTCGACGCTCCGGTGCTGCTGCCGACGCTGATACGCTCAGGGAATATGGAGGGCAAGTTGCTGGCTTCGAGGATCAGCAGGCGCATATCGCCGACGGTGAAAGCGCCTTTGCCGAAGTTCCAGAATTCGACGATAGCGTGAGTTTTCGAAAGCCCGGTGACTCGAACAGCGATGAGTCGTGGCGTGAGCTCGCTCAGAAAGAGAGTGAACTCCAAAGCCGTGGGCGTGAGGAAGTCGCACGAAAATCCCGCAGATTGGCCGATGCGGAAAAGCAGTTGCAAGAGTCTTTGAGCATTGTGAACGAATCCCTTGCCGGCAAGACTGCTCTCGGTGCAGCCGAGCTCGGGCAATCGTTGGCGGAGAAAGCGAAAATCGGTCGACGCCAATCCGAGCTTGCCGGATCTTTCGGTGACAGGGAACAGGGTTTCGTAGACTCCATGAGACACTTAGACGGAGCTGCAAGTCAGGAGGCTCTTTGGTTTGCGAGGAACTGGGATGGCTACCAACCATCAGCGGTCGAGCGGAAGATCGAAAAACATAGGCAGCTGATTGAGAGAGCGGAGCCGAGTCAAGCGCTTGGGGAAATCAGCGCTGAACAAGAAGCGTTCTCGACTTTCTCGCTGCATGTCAGTGATGTGTCTTTCAAGCTTGCTCAATCCGCACTAGCAAAAGACCAATGGCCTGAGGTAGGCAAAGTTCGCATCGAAGAGTTTGTGAATGCGTTCGACTATGGCGACCCACTGCCAAGTTCTGACGAAGCGGTCGCGGCCCGAGTTGAACAGTGCGTACACCCCTTCTTACAGCAACGCAACATGATGCGAGTCGCCATGCGGACGTCGGCGACTGGCCGCGCCGCCCAAACACCACTGCGACTCACGCTATTGGTTGACAACTCGGGTTCGATGGAGCGAATTGATCGTCGTCAGACCGTCGTTCGGGCATTCCGACTATTGACCGAGCAACTACAGCCTGGCGACCAAGTCAGTTTGATCGGGTTCGCCCGGACGCCCAGCCTGCTGGCCGAACGCGTGCCAGCGGAAAAAGCCGTAGAGCTTTCAAATCGTGTGGCGACGATGCCCAGCCAAGGAGGTACCAACATTGAAGCCGCCTTAGAACTTGCGTATGCGAAAGCCAAGGAACAGTTTGATGCGTCTGGACAAAACAGGGTTATTCTCTTCACCGATGGAGCCGTCAACTTGGGCGACGCTGAGCCCGAGAGCTTGTCGAAGATCGTCCAGCAGATGCGAGAATCAAAGATCGCCTTCGATGCTGCCGGAATTAGCGCTGATGGGCTCAACGACGAAGTGCTGGAGGCGCTGGCACGTAAAGGCGACGGACGGTACTACTTGTTGGATTCAGCGGAATCAGCGGATGCGGGTTTTGCTCGCCAGGTAGCCGGCGCGCTCCGCCCAAGTGCCAAGAATGTCAAAGTCCAAGTCGAATTCAACCCTGAGAGAGTTGGTCAGTACAAACTGCTGGGCTTCGAAAAGCACCAGCTTAAGAAAGAAGACTTTCGCGATGATTCCGTTGATGCGGCTGAGCTGGCGGCTGATGAGGCTGGCGTGGCGGTGTATCAGTTTGAAGCCAAGCCCGAGGGAACGGGAGATATCGGTTTCGTGTCCGTCCGATTTCAGGATGTTGCCTCTGGGGAATTGGTCGAGCGACGTTGGCCAATTCCTTACGAGTCCCAACCGGCCAGAATCGAAGATACGACCGATACGATGCGACTTGCCGCGACAAGTGCGTTATTTGCCTCCAAACTGCGCGGCGACGCTCTCGGTGAGGCCGTTCAGTGGAAGAGGATGTTCCAGATCGCTTCGACGCTCAGTGGTTCTCAGCGCGTCGCAGCACTCAAGCAGATGATTTACAAAGCAGCGGATCTCGCACGGTGAGCCTAGTAGAGTAACTAGGATGCATCGGTGTGAAAACTGAGGAACTCGACATGATGCTCAACAACTTAATCCGACTTGCGGCGCTTAATATGTTCGCGCTCGCAATTCCTGCGGCATTCGTGCACGCCCAAGACTCCGAGGGTGAGGCGGCGGGTACAGCCAAGATCATTCTCGAGACTCGCGACCCACGGCCCGAACCACCACCTCTCTATACAGCGACCGTGGCGTCCAGTGTGCAGATCACTCCTAAATCGCTGGCACAGAAAACGGATGTGAATGTCACAGTGGTCCGTGGTGAGGCATTGCAGATCGAACTCGAACTGCTGGGCGGCGCAAGTATCAAGTCGCTTGCCGGCGACGCTGTTCAAGCGTGGTCGATCCGGCGGGAAGGCGACGGACACTTCCTGGTCGTCACGCTCGCCAGGAAAGCGAAGACTGCCTCGTTTGCGGTTCGCATGGAGAGTGACATTGAGTTACCGAGTACCGTCGCGATAACCAACTTCGCGGCTGGGAAGGCGATAGGCTTGACCAGCACGACTGCGATCGCAATCGATGAAATGGTGTCCGCCACCGTCGCAAAAGCGGAAGGTGTATCGCTGACCAAGAGCGAACCGAAACAGTTGGAATTCCAAAGCGTCACCGGCGGCGAGATCACACTTGCTCTATCAAAAAGCGGCGCGGCTGCGCCGATCTTGCAGTTGGAGCAGACAACGCTTGATGGAAAATTGCATTCGTCTGGCGAGTCGATTGACTTTACGTTCAAGGCACAGGTGCAAGCGACTGAGGCGACGAAGTTCTTCTTGCTCAGTGGCAATGTGGCGATTGCAGAATTGCCGACGCAGCCGGGCCTGCGCACCAAGTTGCGAACGACAAACGGCCAGCCACTGTTCGAAGTCGTTGTGGCTGAACCAGGGACATACGAACTCGAGTTGGATTTTGTCGCCAAAGTTGCACAGGACGCTGATGGTTGGAACACGACGCACTTCAAACTAGCGACTGGGGCCATCGTTCCTTTGTCGTTAGCTGGAATTCAGCAGGACGTCGAGTTCGCACGACGTGACGGCTGGGTGGTTCCGATTCAAGATCGTGAAACATGGAATGGCTTCCTGCCTGCCAGCGGGCAAACGCACTTTGCGTTTCGCTCGACCCGGAAAACCGGTGAAGGCAAACTGTTCTTCGAAACGACTGCCCAGGCGGAGACTCGCGTCAGTGCAGGCTTGCTCAAGCAGCAGCATGAGATCGCCTACCGTGTGCTGCAAGGTGAGCTGGAGGAATTGAAAATTGAAGTCCGCGGTCCGGGCGAAATACTCAGCGTAGCGGGCTCGGGAGTTGTTGGCTGGTCGGTCGAATCGAGCGAAGGCGATACAACGAAACTGGACGGCGAGAATACAGATGCTGCAAAGCCAGATGATGATGCAGAGCCAGACGATGATGCTGAGGCGGACGATGACGCTGAGGCGGAAGCAGTGGGCGGCAGGCAGGTCCGACAGCTCACCGTGACACTCAGCCAATCGATCACCAAAGAAGCAAAGATATTCGTTCAGACGCAGGAGGCGATTGGCGCATTTCCGGTCCGAGTCGATACGCTGACATTGCATCCGTTGGGTGGAGTTCGGCATTCGGGCGTGCTGCGGGTCAGCAACGTCGGCGCGGTGAGGATTGAACCGGCCAGCACTAGCGGACTTACGCAGCTATCGCCGGAGCAATACCCCGGTAAGAAACTGGAAGCGAGGCAGGTGTTCGCCTATCGTCACCCGACCACAGATCACGCTCTTACGCTTGCCGCGGATCAGATTCAGCCATCTGTTACGGTTCAGCAGCAGACCGTGTATGGGCTCTCGGAAACAGATCGTACGATCACCGCCGATATCGAACTGGATATTTCCGAGGCTCCCATTCGTGAGTGGAGCGTTGTTCTACCGGCTGACTACGCAGTTGTGTCTGTGGTCGGCGCAAATGTAGGCGACTACTTGGTCTCGCAGGCCGAAGGCGATAGTCAACGGCTAAAAGTCATCTTTGGGTCGGACGTCGCCGGGCGACAACTGATCGCATTAACGCTGGAAAAGAACATCGCAACCGAGGAAGGTGGCTGGACGCTACCGCAGCTGGAGTTTCCGGACGCCGAAACGGTCAGCGGAAATATCGCTGTTGCCGCCGCAGCTGGATATAGAATTGCCGTAGGCGATACGGAGCTGCTAGTGGAGAAGCCACTATCGTACTTTCCAAAACAGGTCCCTGGCCTGCAACAAGCGTTCCGAATCCGGCAATCAGGCTGGATCGCAACGATGGACGTCGAAGTGCTTCAGCGGAGCATCCAAGCTGACGTCTTTCACTTGTACTCGCTCAGCCAAGGCGTCGCGTACGGAAGTGGCCTGGTGAACTACTTCATCACCGGTGCGCCGGTGTCTGAACTCACCATTCGTGTTCCCGAGTCGCTCGGTAACGTCGTTATTGATGGGCAAGATATCCGAACCTGGCGTCGCGATGGTGAGGATATCATCGTGTCGTTGCACCAAGCTGTGATGGGGCCGTACACACTACTAATCACTTTCGAAGAAGAGCCAGCTGGTGGAGCGGGACTCATCCAGGCTGCCCGCATTTCACCACAGGGTGTCGCCGGTGAACGCGGATACGTTCAAGTGGTAAGTCCGATGCAGGTGTCTGTCGAGACGCTGGCGATCAGCGAAGAACTCCTGGTGCTTGACCCTTTGGAGTTGCCGGCGGAATTTCGATTGCTTAGCACTGCACCAGCTCTTGGGACTTGGCAATATACACAGCGTCCATTTACTCTTGATTTGAAAGTCGGTTGGTTTGAACCCGGAACGACCGTGGGGCAAGTGGCCGAATTTGCGGAGGCGAACAGCCGGGTCAGCAAGGACGGTGAGCTTGTTACAGACGTTGTGTACTATGTGAAGTCGCGTGGCCAACAGACGCTCCGCGTGACGCTACCAGCAGAACCTGCGCGACTTTGGGCAGCGTCGGTCAACGGTCAACCTGTAACCGCCCGCCAGGCCGGAACGGAGACTTTGATTCCTCTGCCCGGCGGGGTGGATCCCAATGCTCCCGTTGAGGTTACACTGCGGCTAGGCAAGCCCGCAGTCGAAGGAGAAAAGCCGTCGCTGATGTTGCCAATTGTCTCAGTTCCAATCCTCAAGACGCAATGGAACATTAAAGGCGATGAACAACAAACCTTGGTTGCCCAAAGTGGATCGATTGAACCCGCGGTGCCCACCAGTCGACCGACGGGGCTTGCGTGGCTCAGTCGTAACGGACTATCAGCTCTAGCAATCGTGGCGACCCTGCTGGCGGCGGGCGTTTTGCTGCTGCGGATCACCACCTGGGGCCACTATGTCTCACCGCTGGCTTTCCTTTCGGCGACCATCGCGGCAGGAGTGGCGAGCGGTCTGGCCTTCAAGGACATCAGTCCGACACCACCCATGGAATTGAGCATACCAGCATTGGCTGCTGGCGAAGTCGTTAGCTTGGAACTGGAGAGCATCCCAACTTGGCAAGCCGGGTTATCCTGGTGGGGCATTGCGGCAGCATGCGCCGGTTTGATTCTCTGTGGGCTATCTTTTGTTCGAAAGTTCAAGGGAAGCTATCACCTCCTCCGCTTTGTCGGCCTACTTGGCCTGGCCGTGGGCGTTTTATTGCAAGCTGATAGTGCCGGAGCTTTCTTCGCCATCGCCGCCGTTGTAATTGCCCTGTTCTTGGCGTTGCCTGCGGTCTGGTGGCTGCTGATTGACGCACTTAAGTGGACTTGGGTGAAAGTAAGTTTGGCTAGTGCGCGATTGAGCGTACGGAGGCAACAGAAACGGAAACGCAGAGCGGCCCATCAAGGTGATTCGGCTGGCGGGAGTACCTCCGGGGGCGACCCAAGTGGAGGTGGGGCTGGCGTTGTGACAAACGTGACCATTTTCTGGGTGGCGATCAGCCTTGCAGCGTCCGCACTTGTCTCGTGTCCGGCCGCGTTACAAGCAGCTGATGAGCAAGATGTTGCAACCAGGAAATATGAGGTTGCGGATTCGATTTCTCAGTCCTGGCAGTTAGATAGTCGTGAGGCCCGCCTGCAAAGCAGTGCGAAATTGGAGGTCACAGGGCTCCCGGGCGACCAGTTTGTGATACTCCGAGAACCGGCAGTCTTGACTGACTTTGATGGCGAGCGGCTTCGATTGGACAAAAGGATCATTAATGGGAAAGCCGCCTACATCGTTACCATACCCACCATTATTGAAGCCCCAAACAACGACAGAACAAATGATGTCGTTGAGGGAACTAGCGCCGGAGAGTCGGAGACAGAGGACTCCTCAAACTCTGAAGACTCGGAGACACAGACAGATGAAAATCCCCAAACGTACTCCGCAACGTTTGGATATTTGCTCGAGGGCTTGCAAATCCAATCTCCAGGCGTTCCGGTTTTGACAGGTGCGGCAGCCATGGAAAAGCTGCAGGTTGACTTTGATAAAGCCGATTGGGTTCTATCCAGTCCGCAAGCGGTGCGAATCGAGCAAAAAGAAGGGAAATGGTCCGTGTTGTTGGGCGGAACCGGTGGTACGCTAAAGTTCTCGCCCCAGAATCGGGATGTTCGCTCCGAAGAAACCAAATTCTTTGTCGAGGGTCGCAATCTGTTCGTCCCTGGCCCAGGAGTCGTAGACGGCCTGCATTGGCTATCGGTGCGACCAGCACAAGGAGAAGTATCTGAGTTAACCATTCAGGTTCCTGATGGGCTGACGGTCAGCAGTGTCGACGGCCCAATAGCATCCTGGCGGTTTGATGCTGACAAGACAGCACTTTCGCTAATGGTGTCTCCCGCTGCGTCTCGGCCATTTGGCGTCGTTATCCAAACGCAACGTGGACTCGATGCTCTGCCCGCAAATCTCGAATTGCAGCCGTTGCAGGTCGAAGGCGCAAGTGGAGAAGTCGGGCTGTTGGCGGTCGCATTTGGGGGCACCGCGCAACCTGAAATCGCACAAAGCGACTCTTTGTCAGCGGTCAGTCTGACTGACTTCCCCGCCAGCCTGCTACCGGATCCGAAACCAACGGTTTATCGCGTTTACCGGTATGGACGTGACGGCGGTAAGCTGGAACTGAAAGTTGCACCGGTCGAGCCGGAAGTCCGAGTGGCCAGCAAACAGGTCTTGTCCTTGGGCGATGAACGCGTGGTTCTCGGTATCAATTTTGTAGCGGACATCACCCGCGCCGGGCTCTTCCAACTCAGTTTTCCTCTCCCAGACGGACTTGAAGTTGAGTCCTTAACCGGCGATGCGCTGAATCACTGGTCCGAGCTGAAAGAGGGTGATCAACGATTGATTGTTCTGCACCTAGGCGGAAAAACGATCGGGAATCAACAGTTTGCACTTACGCTTTCTGGTCCAGCGCCCGATGGCCAAGCTGAATGGAAAGTACCGCGTTTCACTCTTCGCGAGGCCAAGCGGCAGACCGGTGAACTGGCGATCCGGCCAACCGCTGGAATCCGTCTTCGTACGACAGCGCGAAAAAATGCATCGGAGATAGATCCTCGGCAGATGGGCGGCGGTGCTCAAGGAGCGCTGGCCTATCGTCTGCTCCAGCAGGAGTGGGAGATTAGCCTTGGTATTGAACAACTCGAGCCGTGGATTACCGGAGGTGTGCTTCATGATGTGACAATTCGCGAAGGCCAGACGCGATCAAAACTGCTCGCCGATTTCTCCGTTCAGAATGCTTCGGTTCGATCGCTCAGAGTCGCATTGCCGACAATGGGCGCTGATGAAGCGAACACGCTGCGTGCAACGGGAGAGATCGTTAGCGATTTCGTGCAAGTCGACGGGGAGGACAACGTTTGGGAGCTGACATTCAAAAGGCGCGTCGTTGGGCGCTTCAAGTTTCAGATCGAATACGAACGTCGTGGAAGCCAGGCGGGCAAAAGTGAGTCGCTACTTCCATTCGGATTTCCAGATGCCCGACAGCTCGCTTACTATTTCGCGGTACGTTCGGCCGGTCGGCTTGAACTTCAATACGACGACCTGGGTCAAGGTTGGCAAGAGGCGGACTGGAATTCCATTCCGCAAGCACTCAAAGATGCAGGCGATCGAACCGCACCTGCGATTGCCTTGCGTGCAATCGCGCCCACAAATCCTTTGCAAATAACTTCCATCCGGCATTCACTGGCAGATTCGCTAAAGCTGCGCGTTGCATCAGGAACACTGACCACCGTGCTGTCACCAACCGGCGATCAGCTCACGTCTGTAGACGTAACCATGGAGGTCATCCAGCGAAGTAGTTTGAGCGTCGAGCTACCCGATGGCGGGCAGATGTTCAGCATCTTTGTCAACGGCGAAAGCGTCCATTCCATTCGAGAGGTCGGCAAATCCAACGCATGGAAGTTTTACATCCTGCCTGGTCTGGATGACCGTACGGCGTCAGTGCGCTTGGTCTACTCCGTCAAAGGAAGCAACCTGGCCGACGCTGAACTGACCGGTCCCGTCTTGAATGTGCCACTTGAGAACATTCGATGGAAAGTACTCGCCCCCAAGGGATTTGAGCTGACGGGCAACGAAGGAAATCTCGAACTGGTTGAAAAGAAGGTTCAGCGATTGTACGACAAGACGTCATACCTTTCGAAGACAACCGGTAAGCGAAAGTCGCAGGAAGAATCGGCAGTCGAGTTGCTTGAACAAGCAAACCAATTCTTGCAGGCTGGTGAGCAAACCAAGGCTCGGTGGGCGCTCAGTAATGTGGCCAACAGCTACGCATTGGACGCGGCGTCGAACGAAGATGCACGTGTGCAGTTGGAGAACCTGCAAACCCAACAAGCGATCGTCGGCCTGAATACTCGGCGTCAAAGATTGTTCATGGACAACTCGCTCGAAGGTCAGATGCCGATCGCTAATGAGCAAATGATGCAAGCGGCTGCACAGAACCGAATTTTGCAGCAGAACGAATTGAATTTCCGACCGCAGGAAGTCAGTCAGTTCATGCAAGGCAATTCGAGTGAAGACAACGCCGTACTTCAGAGGATTGCGGGTCGGTTGGTACAGCATCAGCGAACAACCGAACCAGCACCTCAAGCGATTGTGATTAGTTTGCCGGAGGAAGGGAACGTCTACGAGTTTACGCGAACGGTCCAAGTCGCAGATAGCGCGCCGTTGGAAATCAACCTCTCATTCACCTCAAAGTACCAGACCGAGCCTTGGCAAGCCGCACTGACTCTGATCGGTGTTCTGGCAGTTGCTGCATGTGTGGGATTAATCGGCTACCAAAGATTTAGTGGGGTCACAAAGTAGCGTTTGCGAGCAATTGCCGAAGAACGGCACGGAACTTAGAACCTATCCGAAAACCCATTAGCCGATCGGAGTTAGCCGCGGTTCCCACCCCAACAACCGGGGCTAACGCCCCGCGGCTGATGTTCAATGCAAGATTTTCGCATAG
>DNPC01000350.1 GCA_003501565.1 Planctomycetaceae bacterium
AGTGATGCAAAAGGGGCTCGGCCACGTTTGAATCTCCTCCTGTGAGGGATTCTCTAAGATACCAGCAACCGAAACTCCATTTCAAGCTTTCCCGCCTCCAACGGAAGATTCGCTCAACTTATAACGCCGCAAAGGCAAATAACTCCCCTGGGCACCCACGTCGTCATAGTCGTGCAGGGGTGAGTCGCACGGAGCGGGAGCGCGTACGCGTCTCAAGAAGAATCGAAGCTGAACCAGGCGAAAAACCGCTGCACAGGACCTTGAGCCGCTCTAGACGATGCGTTTGGCGACCGCATCGCCAACCACATCGCCAACCAGATCGCCAACAACATGGAAATCCCTGCACCAGCAAAGGGACTGCTGAGAAGTCGCCCGCAATCCAACTGGGAACCGAGCCAGGCTTAAGGTTTATGCCCCAATAGCCGATACAATCGGTATCTGAAGATACTTGACTAATTTGGTACGAATAGTCACCATTGCTGTAAGTCAGCAAAAGCTGCTGCGTCCTCGACGGCAGAAACCTACAAAACCGGTTCATGATTCTCGCGCGAATTGGGCCGGCTGCGATCGAAAAACTTGGAACCCGAGCAGAATTACGATGAGCCAGCCTGCGACGAAACCAGCTAGCGGAATCGCTACTCAACCCGAGCCCGGCAAACCGGAACTGAAGCTAGTTCATCCAGTCTCTGATCCGTTCGAACACGCTCGGGCGCGCCGGCCAGCCGATGGTCTGCTCAACGAGATTGAATCCGCTAGCCAGCGGCTGGAATCCGCCACACCGCAAGAAATACTTGCGTGGGCTATCGACCGTTTTGCTCCCCGCTTTGCCATGGCGACCGCCTTCGGACCAGAAGGCATGACCATCATTCATATGCTCGCGGAAATCGCGCCGAAGACACCAGTCTTTAACCTAGATACTGGCTATCAATTCGAAGAAACACTTGAGCTGCGCAAACAAGTTCACCGGAAATACGGCATCGACGTGGAACTGAAGAAGCCGGAGCATACTGTCGCCGAATTCGAGCAACTGCATGGCGGACCGCTGTACGATCGGGATCCATCGACATGCTGCCGCGAACGCAAGCTGCGGGTACTTGCCGGTGCAGCGATGGACTACGACGCGTGGGCGAGCGCCATCCGTCGTGACCAAAGTCCCGATCGAGCAACTGCACCGATTGTCGGATGGGATAAAAAGTTTGGCTTGGTAAAGGTCAGCCCACTTGCAAACTGGACCAAGAAAGAAGTGTGGGGACTGATCGAAAAAGAAAGCATCCCTTACAACCCGCTGCACGACCAAGGTTACACCAGCATCGGCTGCCAACCCTGCACACGTGCGGTCCAAGCCGGTGAGGACGAACGAGCGGGACGCTGGAGCGGTTTTGCGAAAACCGAGTGTGGCTTGCACTCAGCCGACTAGGGAAGGTCCAAAGGGACGAAAGATCCTTGCCGATGGGCAATGCCGACCGATTGGTCCCAAAGGTCAGCCATAGTCCCGAAGGGACGACAGCCCACCGGCAGAGAGCTATCGCCCCGCCGGGGCTGTTTCGATACGTCATACGTCAAAGCTGTGGACCACCGGAGTTCACTAACACGCACTTCGCTGATCACCGTGACACAAACCGCACGCCACTGCTGGACACTGTCATTTCCACGGAGCCATCTCCGATGCACCTACCAGTCAAAGCACATTATGCCGCACTTGCGATGTTGGCGTTGGCTAGTGAACATCATGCCGGACGACTCATGCCAGCCCGGCAGATCGCAGATCACCACAAAATCCCGAGTCAATTTCTCGGGCAAATCCTGCAACAACTCCGTGCTGCTGGGCTGATCACCAGCACACGCGGCGCAAACGGCGGATTCCAACTCAGCCGCCTGCCCGAAACGATTTCCCTAGCGGATATCGTTGATTCTGTCTGTCCGCCAAGCCGATCGGGCTGTTCGGAACTATCGACGCACAGCGAACTTGGTGAAGTCCTAACCGGCGTTTGGCACGATCTGGAGGACGCACAACGCGAGCGGCTCAGCCAGGTTACATTGGCAGAATTACTCGGCCGTTGCAAAAGCGCCGACAACACGATGTTTTACATCTAGCTGAGCCTGACGATGACAAAGCCGCTTGTTTACGTGTGTCGACACATTCCAGAATGTGGGCTGGAGTTGCTTCGCAGGTCGGCGGACGTTCGCATCCATGACGGCCAACTTCCGCCTACTCGCGATGAACTGTTAGCAGGGGTTGGCGGCACCGACGCAATCCTGAGCCTACTGAGTGATCGAATCGACCTCGAGGTACTTGAGGCTGCCGGTCCGAACTTAAAGGTTATCAGCAACTTTGCTGTTGGATACAACAACATTGATCTTCGCGCGGCTTCCGAGCGCGGTGTTCGCGTGGGAAACACGCCCGACGTTCTAACCGATGCCACCGCCGATCTTGCGATCACACTTCTCTTTGCTGTCGCCAGAAAGGTTCGTGAAGCTTCCGCGGCGGTGCTCGATGGTTCCTGGCGAACCTGGGAACCAACGGGCTGGCAAGGCCTAGAACTTGCCGGCAAGACACTCGGAATTATTGGCATGGGACGCATCGGAAGCCAAGTTGCTCAGCGGCTGCATCACGGTTGGCAGATGCCAGTGATTTACACAGCTCGGAACGACAAATCCGAGTTGGCTGCTTCCAGCAAAGCCCAGCGTGTTGACTTGGAAGAACTACTTTCTCGCAGCGATGTCATTAGCGTCCACGTTCCACTCACTGGCGGTACGCGGCATCTGCTTGGTGCCAGGGAGCTTGCCCAGATGCGCTCCCATGCCATCCTTATCAACACGGCTCGAGGCGAGGTGATTGACCAAGATGCATTGATTGCGGCTCTAGAAAATCGTCAGATCTTCGGAGCGGGGCTCGACGTGTGTACCCCTGAATCACTGCCAACAGATTCAGCTTTGTTAAAGCTTGATAACTGCCTCGTATTGCCGCATATCGGCAGTGCAACCTATCCTGCACGCAATGCAATGGCGACTCGTGCTGCAGAGAACGTGTTGGCAGGAATTGCTGGCCAACCGCTTCCTTACGAAGTTTTTGCGAGCTAGCCTTCACATCCGCTTCGAGAATCGACTAACCATGAAAAACGCACTACTGCTGCTGGCGATATTTGGTGCAGTGATTCCGATGCTGTATTTCACCGGTGCAATTCACGGAGAAGTGCTTCCTCTCCGTGGGATATTGCCTGCCCTATTTGCCAACAGCGTGGTTGGTGGAATCACTTCCGATCTAATCGTTTCATCCGCCGCGTTTTGGGTCTTTATTCTTGGTCGACGCGCTGGTCCAAGCCCATGGCCGTTTATTGCGATCAATCTGCTAATCGGATTATCGATGGCGTTGCCGCTCTACTTTTATTTTGCCCAAGAACCACGCGCACCCGAGCCTGGCACAACCACAGCGTCCTGAGCGGTAGCGATTTGGTGCGCCGTCAGACACGGAGTCTCTCAAGGTGCCCTGAGTCACCGAGTAGGTCCTGAAGGTTCACTGCTTGGCACAGGAACTGGTTGGAAAATAACGCTTGAGTCCCAAGAAGTGTTTTTCAAATAAATGCCAGCTCACCACCGCAAGTGCAAATGTCAAGCTCAGCATCAACAACATGTAAACAAGTGAACCGACGAACAGCCCAAGCCATTCAGTCAGTCTCGCAGGACCGATCCACGGTTCGGCGAGAGGTATCAGCGGACTTTGGAATACGTACATCGCGTACGAGTATCGCCCCAGCCACCGCAGCGGAGTTACTTCCAAAGCCTTACTGGTGAAGTCTCGGCGCCGGGATACCACGATCGCAGCAAGTACGGCGACCCAGAGCACCGCCCACAATGTATGTGTTGTGCTTAACAGGTGTCTCCCAGTTAACTGAATCGGCAGGGCAACCACGGCACATCCTCCCGCAAGTGCGATAGCCGAAGGTCGTAGTTTCTTCAGCGTTTGGATGCGTTCATGACATGCCCAAGCTAAGCCGCTGCCCATCAGCAAGCCACCAAACCGGAACAGACTAAAGACGTCCGGAGCTACTCGGTTCTCG
>DNPC01000194.1:0-141 GCA_003501565.1 Planctomycetaceae bacterium
CGGCTTCGCTGGACCATCGTCCAAAGCAATACTGCGTAGTGCTTCTCGGACGAATTCCTCCATGCTTAGACCATGTTCACGGGCGAGCTCGTGCAGGCGAGCATGCACGTCATCTTCTAAATTGCGTACTACAAACTGTGC
>DNPC01000194.1:220-352 GCA_003501565.1 Planctomycetaceae bacterium
TACAAACTGTGCCATAAGTACCTCCTCTGATATCACGATATCACAGTACTCTCGCAAAGTCCAAATAAATCGTCATGGCGACCCGATGCAACTAGCGTAAGTGCGGACGCCCCGCCCAAACGAGGAGCGTCC
>DNPC01000194.1:427-14145 GCA_003501565.1 Planctomycetaceae bacterium
CACGCGAGCTAGCCGATTTCTTCAAACACCATGCAGGTATCATGCAATCCCGGTATGAAGCTCGATTGGTAGGTTCGACGCGACGAAGTATTGCTGTGCTGAAAACGGATGATCTCTGTCGTCGCTGGCCACAACCCGATCTCGATCGCTTTGGCCATGATCAGTTGCGATAGCGGCTGATAGCGACCGCGTACACTGAAGCCTCCAATCAGGATGGCAATCTTGCCGTGTTGGCTCAGCACCGATCGGCAGTTGTTCATGACCAAGACCATGCGATCCAGGAACGCCCCCAAGGACTCTGCATTGGACAGGCAGTTGGGATCTTCGTTGTACCGGATCATCTTCCAGTATGGCGGATGCATCCAAACGAAGTCGACCGGTTCCAGGCCTTGGTAGCAAGCCGGATCGGCGGCGTCTTGGCCGAGCTTGATGTCCATGTTGGTACATTTCAATCGCAGCTCGCGGCAAACGTCCTGGCAAGTGCCACTTCCCATCATAGGATCGAGGATGTGTTTGGGCGAATAGTATTTGATCAGATCGCGTATCAAGTAGCCGCCGCAGTTGCCTCGGTATCGACTGGAACCGTACGGTCCCCTCCGCGCCTCGGCATGGATGCTGGTTAAATGTGGTACGGGACTCCCGTTGATTGGAGCAGCCGGTAATTGGACAGTTTGTAATGTTGTCATGACTAGTCCCTTCCCGTCTGCGAGTTCATGAAAGCAACGATTGATTTTGCTTCGTTCAAGGCCCATTGTTCATCTTCCCAGTAGGCGACCGAGAGAAGATGGGTCTGGCTTGTCATGCAGTAGACGTCGAACGTTTTGTCGCATCCGTCTGTACCGGCCAAGATCTCATAGGGGCCGTAGTAGTGGCGAGCGATCTTGGTGAGTAGTTTGTTGCTGTATTGAGTACTGAGTTGTTGTGTCATGGTTCGTTTCTCCTTGTGTTTGTTGACCATGCAAGCGACTGGGCCGCCTGGTCGCCGGAAGCGGTGCAAGGGTCTTCGCGCAGCGATTTTTCGAAGCTGGCCCTTGCGGCCTGCTGCAGGAAAACCCTTGCGGCGAATCTGGCAAGGCGGCAAGCTGCATGAGAAAGTCAACAGACATGAGGAGAAACGAGCCCAATGTGTACGGCTCAGACGCAGTATGCTGCTAGAGAACACGCTTGATGCTTTGCGGCGTCACGGTGCGGTGGTCATACGGCGATGCGTTCATCCGTGCATCCGGTGATGAGCAAGTGCCCTACTTCGTGTTCGGTGGCGGAAAGCCGTACAACCGTGGAGCCGTATCGCCGCGGAGCTGGCGTGCCGCACCACCGCAACAACGGATCGCCGCACTGTCGTGACGGCTTAGAACCGGTTAGCCGTACCGCTGTGGATACGGTGTATCGCAAAGCCGCTGCATCGTACCACCGCCGAAGCGGCATTGAGGCTCTGTTGCGTTCCGCACTGCCGCAACGACGGTTCACCGGAACTGCGGCGGACGGTTCACCGTGGATGTGGCGAACATGTTTTGCGGTCATCCGGTTGCATGGCGATGTGTTGAGCCTTGAGTACGTCATTCCAATCTTGGCCTTCAACCGGAGGCAAATGCTCCAAGACTTCGGAGCAGAATGGGAGGAGGGCACTTCGCAGAAACTTGGCCATTCGGCGGCCCGCGTCGTCATTGTCAACTGCGAAGAGGGCGGTTGGCTTGTTCGACGGCATTTTTTTAGCAGCGGACTGGAGTAGGGAGATTTGAGCTGGACTCGGCTGTCCTGCCAAACTGAAGAACCGGCGACCGGAGGTACCCTCGAGCGCGGCGACCGACAGCATGTCGATAGCCGTTTCGGAGATCACCATCGTTTCATCGTCAGCATCGGGGCGTGAGAACATCAGCCCTTTGAGGCCACCAGGCGAGAAGCCGGTGAATTCCCGGTTCTTTACTTCATATCCACACAATCCACCTGCATTGTGATGAGCGAACAGGGCGTTACCTCGAAAGTCACTACGCAGGCGACCGGCGAACTTAGGATCACCAATCGTCGCAGCCGGGATGCATCTTTCGCCGATCAAATAACCATGGTGACTTTCGATCAACCTTGCCTTTGTCCAACTGGCGAACACGCGTGCCGCGTCTTGCGTGGAAGGCTCTAAAGATGGGAGGAGGGGAGTTGGGCGTCGAACACCAGAGAAGCTGCTGTGCGTCCAACCTCGAAGCTTCTTCCTGACTTCCCCCAACGAGCAGTTATCGCGAGCCTGTACGAAATCGATGATCGACCCGCTGTCATCCGAACTGCCCGCGTGAACGTTGAAGTAAACGTAGTGATCCCAAGGCATCCTAGCGACTACGATCTTGTCACCGTTGGCATGCTTCATTACCGAACTATGCCTGCTCGACTGCTTCCGGATCAGCTCGAACCCCACCGAAACCGCGTACTCCCGCAGGTCAATGCGTTTCTTGAATTCTTCCAGTTCCGAACGTCGTTCCGACAGCATGCCTCACCATGCCACACTCATCCGCCAAAGCAAGAATTCGGAGGCTCAAAAGACCAGAATGTTGGGGGCTATTGGAACGGCAATGCCAGCGGGAACCCGATTGGGCGGTGGACCGGAGCGTTGAATTCGGGAAAAGATATGCGAAGCTGGAGCCTGATCTATGACCCATCTTTCAGCGTTGATGCCCTTGCGTTTCGATCTCGCGTTTCGAGTCCTTGGTTTGCTCATCCTGTTGGTTTCGACTAGACCTCACACCAACTGGACAGATTAGCAATATCCAGTACTTGTAGTTGTCCGGCCTGTGCATTAGTTTGCCATTGAAGAAGCAGACGGTAGGCATTATCGCTCATCGACAAATCCCTAGTCCGCTTTGGCGGGGGAATCAGCGGGAGGTCCAATGGACAGTTTTATACGAGATTATTTGAGAGATGGGCTAATCGACGTTGGCGGCAATGACGAGCGAATTGCGTTGCTCGAGCAGGCAGCCACGGATTTGGCGGAAGTATTCACGTCGGATCGCAGAAAGACCGTCGCGTTTATCCGCTCGACACTCGTCGCAGCCGTCGACGAGGGCTCGCACGTTTTAGCCGAGCTAAATGGGACGATTGAACAGGGCTGGCAAACCTTTGCAAGCATTAGCCCCGATAAACGCGTCGCTCTATTGGTGATGGTCGGGTGGCGAGCCGTATTCGTATTCGCTGAAGACAATCCGGACCACCAAGCGTTAGTCTGGTACAACTCGGTCAACGCGATCAATCGCGGCGTGCTCGACCCATGCGTTCAACCAGTCGTTTCGCGAGTTGAAGCATTCGGACAGGCGATTGAAGAACACGCTTGTCGTATGTGGTCATCAAAGATCGAGAAGCCAACTAAGCAGATTCGCACGATCACGGCACCTGAAGTCAAGGACGGTCTCGAACGCCCTCTCCTACTCGCGACCACTTCGGTGACCAATGCCGAGGGCAAAGCGGAACCGGGTAGCAATCCAAACGCCATCGACGCGTCGAATGCATGGGCGACCCACTTTGCGAAATCTGCTTCAAACGCGATATCAGGTGCGATAAAGAACCAGCAGCAAGGGTTGGTGGCGGCCATTCAGGAAGCGTTCAACGATCTCCGCGATAAGTTCAAAGTCATTCGCGATGAGGCGGTGCGAAGCCATCAGTCGCAAAACCGTCGAACGGAGTTGCTTTGGCTCGCCGAGTCGCAGTACTCGCCGCGATTCAACCGCGCTTACGCGGAGCTCGGCGGCAAATTTGTTGTCGCAGCGCTCGCGGTCGATATCGCAGAGATTTCCGACGGGATTTCCCCACAAAGTGTGGAGCACTTCCTTAGCAATCAAGTGAAGAGTTTGTTGAACTTGAAGGATGTCAAGGTAGAGGCCTTTGTCAAAGAGCTCGCCAAGTCAGACCTACTCGACAAACTATCAACAGCCCTCATTACGCCGCCGACAGATGTGCCGCTTCTCGGCATCTTAGAAGCGGCCGGTGAGTTGCGTCGCAGCAAAATCAAAGCAACGGAGCTTGGCGATCGACTGGGCTATGGAAAGAACAAATCGCTAAGCCTAGCTGACCTCGCAAGGACGCTGTTCCGGGAAATCAAGGGGTGTGAGTTTGCGGGAGACAATCTGTGGCAATAGTTTCGCAATGCACCGACGAAGACTGCGTCAAACTGGGTGAATGCACGCTTGGAAACCGTGATCGCACGCAGTGCAAAAACTGGAAGCGAGAAGAACAAGAAGACGACCCGGAGCAAACCGTGGAAACTCCGTCGTCAGCTCCGTGGCACAGCGATGCTCTGAGCGGGAACGATCTCAATCTTCTCTCCGTTCATCGACGTCCCCATCTTGTCGCCCTGATTGGGCCTCACAACGCGGGCAAGTCAACGCTGCTTGCCGCAACCCACTTAAGCATGCTTCGAACGCCAGCCATCGGTGAATGGGACTTCGCCGGTTCGCTGACGCTTTTGGGGTGGGCAAAAATCATCAACAAGATGCAATACCCCCGAGACAGCGATTGTCCGCCGGGATTCCCTGCGCACACGCCGATTAGTGCGGATCGCGTTCCTGGGCTATTGCATTACTGCTTCCGACATCAAGAGAGCGGTAAACTCCGAGACGTTGTATTCACGGACGCTCCAGGTGAGTGGTTCAAGCAGTGGGCCATCCATCATGACGACACCCCGTATCCGGGTGCGACATGGATCGCTGACCACGCAGACTCGTTTCTCTTCTTTGTCGACTCAGCAGAGCTGGCGGGATCTGAAGCGGGAACTGCTAGATTGCTGATCGAGTCGCTTTCGGGCAGACTTGCCCAAATACGGAACGGCCGCCCTGTTGCGATCGTCTGGTCCAAGTGTGACAACGAGATTCCCGACGAGATTCGCACGCAGGTCAGCGAAATCCTTGATCGTGAGCTACCGGACGCTTTTCGTTCCGAATTTGCGATCAACGCCACAGAGGAATTGGATCAACAAGCTTTGCAGCAGAGGCTTAACAGTATCTTGGAGTTTCTGAACACACCGACCGAGCAAACAATCGACTTTCAAACAGAATTCCCAGCCGTTGAAACTGGGGACCGTTTCTTGTGCTATCGAGGAGCCCACAATGGATAGCCCAAGTCCCGCAGCATCCGTCATCATGGTCGGTGGTCCTCACACGGGTAAATCTCACTACACCTTCCAGCTCTACGGACGACTTCGCTCCAAGAAGTGTGATTTGACGCTTCGTGAAATGCCGAACGAGCAGCTATTTCGCGAGGGCCTTGAAAGATTAAACAAGGGACTTGCCGCAAGCCATACCAGCACCGAGCAGTACGACAATGCGGACTTGCTGCTCGCCGACAAAGATGGAAATCACTTTGATTTGCTCTGGCCGGACTATGGCGGCGAACAGGTCTCGCTCATTCTCGCGAACCGTTCGGTGGATGACGAGTGGAGACATCGATTGGAATTCGCTCGAGGCATTTTGCTATTCATCCGTCCCGACTCAATTGTCGACTACAAGAACATTATCGATCATCCGATCGAACTGGAGAAAGCCCCCGAGTCCGATGATGAGAAGGTTGCGACGGATTGCCGGCTGACGCTTCACTCTCAAGCGGGGCTGATTGAAATGCTTCAGTTGCTCGCATGGTCTGCAAAATTTCCACGCGTCGAAAAGCTGTCTCAACCCTACCTCACGGTGTTGATGACCTGCTGGGATGAACTGGAATCGCCAGCCGAATCCCCGAACGAAACGCTCCGCTCGCGACTCCCGCTGTTGCATCAGTACATCGCGTCCAACTGGTCCGAGGAAGCATTCAGCGTGTTCGGTCTTTCATCGCTCGGTCGAGCGCTGGATCCAAAGAATGCCGACAAGGATTTCGCTCGTCTCGGACCTGCGAGTCAGGGATACGTCGTGGATCAAGACGGTAAGCAAACCAGCGATTTGACCGTGGTGCTCGCCGAGACATTGAAGCAATGCAATGCAAGTTAAGTTTGATGTCGCGATCTTCGGAGAAAAAGGGACCGAGCATGGCCTGATTGAATCCACGAAGCCATCCGTGCCGCCAGGGCTGATCGCCAGAACTGACTTACCGGTTGGCCTGGAGGGTCTGATGCCACGAAGCCAGCTCTATTCCGGATTTCCTCTGGGAAACGATTACGTCTTTCTCGCCACGCTTCCGGATCCCAGTGCGCAGCGTGAGGGAATGGCTCGAACCATTGCGTTTTGGACCGGCGTTGAATTGGTAACCGCGCTCACTGATTTGAGCCCCGTGATTCAACGCTTAGACGATGTTCAAGAAGGCAAACAACCGGCCGAAGCGTTCAGTGTTTCGACGAAAGAAGGCGTCGCCTTATCAGATCAACCGGATTCCAGGAGCCTCGCTGTCTTCGATTCGTTGGTTACAAACGGAACCGGTCAGCCAATTGTCTGGAGCGGACTTGATGCTTTTGGACGCGTCTTGATTGACCTCTGGAGGATGTTGCCGGCGAAGACAAGGCCAAGCTTCTCGTTTCGCACCATGTGCAGGCCGCCCGTTGAGGGAGACCGAGTTGCCCAGCTCATTTGTGTTCCGTCTGAGCGAATTGCCCGCTGGAATTCATTCACGGTGCTGGGGCCCACGGCCGAACCTTCACCGGATAAGCGGCACACTCATGAACTAGGCGATCCACAAACCCGAAAGGACATCTATCAATTCGCGAGCGACCTTGGCGTAACCTTGGACAGTCTCGACCAATTACCAACGCTAACCCGTTGCTATTCTGGGTACGTCGACTTGGAGAAGAGAATCGATCTCGATGTTACGAAGATGTTTCGGTGGGTAGCCAAGCTTTCGCCCGGCACCACCCATGGCGCAGCAATCAAGAAGCGTATTCTGTCAACGCTCTGCTCTCGGGCGCGTGGCGGTAGTCTTGAAACATTCGTCTATCTTCGCAATCTGTCGGTTCAAGCGTATCCAGGCGGAATGGAACAATTGTCGAACGCTTGCGAGGAAGGTTTTGGAGAAATCTTGCGAGACTCGCAGCCAGCACTCATTCCGTTGGTGCATGATGCCTTCGACTCCAGCGACTTGGCATGGTCGAAGGGAGTTCTTCGTGCGACCACGAATGCGATCGGCGAGTGTATTCCAGAAGCAGTTTGCATTCTTGCTGAATTGTTTGACTCGATGGATAAACCGAAGGTGGTCCGTTGGATAGAAGATGCTTGCTCGTCCGCGGCGGTTGAAGATTGCCTGATTCAGCATGCTTCCGCAACGATCAAGTCGAATGCTTCCACCGAACTGCTGGCTCTATGCCAACGCAACCGCTGGGCGCGGCTTCACCTTCATGCCGGGAAAGAGCTGCTCTCGACCAAGGAGCTTTTGAGGCGTCAGGCAACGTTTGACTCTGAGCTTGCCTTAGTTATCGATGAAATGGTTGGCTTGACTGGGGACGCCAAATTCGTGGAGGCGGCCATGCAACTAGAAATCGAAGATTACTGGAACCAGGTCGCCGTTTGCTGCAGAGGTGATGAGTCGCTGCTCATGCTTTTTGACGCGAAGACTCCGGCGTGGCGTTTCGTTTTCTGCCGGCTTGTCGACGAGGGCTTGAAATTCTCCGAATCAATTGAACACTTCCTCCCAAAAATCAGCGAAGCGTGGCAAGCGATCGCATTGGGCGAGATCCAGGATCCGGAGTTCGCTTGTGCTCTTTCTGAGTCATGCTTCTCTAGTGTCCTTGCAGTCGAGAATCGGAAGGACCTTTGGCCGAGGCTCGAGCCAGATGTGAGGAAACGCGTACTGTCATCGACCGCGAAAGCATGGTTCTGCCAACCGGAACCGATCGCAAAGAAAACGCAATCAATCGAACGTCCACTTCGTGAAGAGATTCTCGATGAACGCAACCGGCACCTGCTGTTGCCCGCGGACGAACTGGGCGACCTTCAAACCTCGATCCAGGCTCTCGAGCAATTCGATGAGTTGACCGAACGTGATTTCGGCGAATTTCGAAATCGATTCCTGTCTGCAAACCGTAAGCTGCCAGAGCCGACTGCTCATTACTTGGGCAAGTACATTCAGCAGCGCAACTGGCCTCTTCTCGCCGATGCGGTGCTGAGAGATTTCAAACGCCTCAATCGCAAAGACTTGTTACCAGCAATGATCGCGTGTCGCGCTCAATACAGCTGGCTCACCCGATATCGATATGGATTGATTCTCGGTCAAATGCCGGAAGAGGAGTGGTGGAACGAGGCTGTCAACGTGCTCTGTGAAGCCTATCCATCTGGTCCAATGGATCGAGCACTCTGGGTGCGTGCCAACGGAAGTCCGTGGGAGATCACGACGCACAAGAGCGGTAAAGAGAATTGGACGCATGCGATTGGCATCCTTCGGGGATCGCGAGATCCGAAGACGCTGCAAATTGGTGGCTTGCTCTGGCAGGCGGCTGAGGATGCCGATGGCGATTCCGAGATTGCCGCACTCATCCAACACTGTCCATTCAATCTTGATGTATCAAGACATGAGCCCTTCGTCGATTAGCCTTTGCCGAACGACACCGATGGCAACACCCGCATTACGAAAGTAACGCCGCCGCGATTTGGCCAGCGTTTGAATCTGAAAGCCGCCGTCGCGATGAATGCCAACGACTTCCCAGCGATCATTCAATACAGGTGCTCCGGATGATCCGCCGCTCGTTTCGCAGAGGTATTGCACGTCAGTTGAATCTGCATAGACGACTCTACCATTGGCTAGTGCGATGCATTTTGGTAGTCCGCCGGGATGTTGTATGACTGCGACTCGTGCACCACTCTTCGCCAATTCTGAAGTCAATGATAGCGTTCCCCACTGCTCGCAAGGATTTCCTTTGACCGACGTAACGGTCCAGTCTTGCTTGTTCTCCTTCACGGTCAGAAACGTCGAGTTCGGATCAAGCTCGAACGAAACACCTTCGCTGATGGAGCCATCGGGACGACTTTCGTAGCCAAAGATTGCTCTGGCCTGACGAGCGTTACGTTTGTCCGGCAGGACATGGTTACTCGTTACCAAGAGGTTTCCGTCAATCAGAAAGCCGGAGCCGCATTCAAATCCAGGCACCGACACTTTTGCCACACTGCGACTCGCGGCGACACCGCCTTCCAGGTAGCTGACTGGCAGCAATTGGGAATGATTCGTCAAACAGCTTTCAAGCTCGACTTGTGTGTCACCGCGCCAAAGATCTCCTCGGAGGACATAAAGCTCTTCACTGTACCGTTGACTCAAGATGACTTGATCGTAGTGTTCCCATGGAAGATCAGGCTCCTCTTCCTTCAACCGATCCACAAGCTGTTCGTAAGTGATGCTCCGCCGCAATTCCCGTAGGATGCCATGCCACATCGGTGACGATGCTCCTTCAAAGACCATCAGGTCGGCGCGGCCGCCAATATTCAAGACAAACGAACGTGCGTCTTGGCCGGAAGGGTACAAGTCCGAAAGCAGTTGTACGACATTTGGCGGTGGGGATTCCTTCATCATCCGTACACAAGCCCCATCTACGCAGTCAATGCATCGTATATCCGTTTCGCGACCACCTTGTCCGAAAGATACCCGGCAATTCCATGACGATTGTCCGTAAAGTTGTCCACGTCGGTCTTGTTTTCGATGGCGGGGTCAACGGGAAAATGAGTTTCATCGAGAGCGTACAGTGAAACGATGTCACGCTTATCCATCGCATTAAACCAATGCTCAACACATGTTGGGTGTTTGATTGGTGAAAGCAGCTGCTTAATGACCTTCACAGCAAGCGGCGATCCAAGCGTCACGTAAAGAGGCACTTTCCACCCGAGTCGTTTGCCATCGCGTACGAGCAAATTGTAGGACACTACTGAACCTAGCGAATGCCCCACAACGACTGTTTCAACACCAGCGGTAATCGCTGCACTGACACCTCGATCGATGACGCCTTGAAAGCCCGGATTTCGGAGGTAGGCGTAAACGTCCTTGGTCGCCAAAGCGACGGTCAGTTTGCTGGCACCTGGTAGGCGTTGATCAAGGACTTCGAGGACGTTTTGAACCCATTCCCAGTTTTGCCAGCCCTTTTCAAGCGAATCAGAACCCGCGGCTTCACGGACGTCCTCATCGGTAATGCTGGCAGCATTCCTGATCTCCTCGATCATCTGCCGCGCAAATTCGGCCTCTGCTGAGTTATCGCCATCACCCTTGACGACGACTTCCGCAATTTGATCCTCGTCAATTCCGCTCACCAGATCATGAAGGGTGTCTCCATAATACGGAAAGCGAATGTCTGACTCATCGATCGGCAGGTCGAGCCCATTCTTTTCGAGTCCACTGCAAAATGCATCGATCCATGATTTCTTTAAATCATCCGAATCCAACTGCTGCTGCGAGCGGCCGTGCACAAGTACTAATTGTCGCGTCATGAAAGCTCTCCCCTATTGATACTCTCGCGAATGAGGTCAACACCGTCGGTTGAATACACCGTCCAAAGAGAATCCATGATTGTGTGTTTGGAGATTTCTGACAATCCAGGCGGCCACTGGTAGTCGTAGACCTGAAGGCTAGCCCAGGTCTGCGATAGCAGTGGTGCAAATGGTGCAAGTGGTGCTTGCCTGTCGCCTGGAAATTTTTCACCCGGAACCGTGGCGAGAAGACCAACGTCAAACAGCGTGACATCCAATGTACTGCTTAGTATTCGGTTCATCGTCATCAAGCGGTCACGCTCTGCCTGATCGCGATACGCGTGGGCCGCGTATAGCGCCAAAGTCGGGTCAATCGTCTTGGCGATCTGCATTTGCCTTGCCAGGTTTTCATAACCATTCTCCAGCCGAAAACGGCCCCTTCGTGACATCGCGGCTACTACCGCTCGCAGCTGCTCGATTTCCTGTTTGCGTTCACGGTAGGCAAAAAAGAAATCGGACTCCTCATCGGGAATAAACGAGAGTTGCTTCAATCGATCACCCGCGAACGTCATGGCATTGATGAACCCTCGAATGACGGGCACGACGACACCATGCCCCGATTCGATCACGACAAGAACGTTGGTGATTGCGGATTGCCCGCCGGCAAAATGAACCGACGCTCCATCGTCGACAACGACTGCATCACCCGTTGAGGCAATCACCTCGACAATCTTCGCGCCTCTCGCTTTGATTCCACACGAATGAGGCATTGATGATGGACCGAAATCGCTCGAACCTTCATTCACTTCGGCGACGAATTCGGCTTTGTCTTTCTTGATTGCGCCGACACGGAATTCGTCTCTCCCAACATTTCTTACGATTTCAACTTCGAGGTTTTCGATGAATTCGATTCTATCCTCCGCCAACATTTGTTTGACCAATTGTTTCGCGAAGCCGTCCTCTTGGCGGGCTGCTTCGGCGAAATCGCTCGACTCCGATGATGCGGCATTCGAAGACTCGGACGTCACTGGATCACGGTCGACGGGAAGCGCGGAGAGACACATCGAGTCTTGGGACTGGAGGATCGCTTCCGGCACCTGAGTCCTATCTCGAATTCCAAGATCGTAGAGATGCTCGGGAACCTGTCGTTTCAAGAACTTATGGAGTGGCACAGGATATACGGCGTCGTAGTTGCCATCATCACTGCGAGTGAGCACTTCATTGCGGTGGCCATTCAGCGCCAGCAATAATCCATCCGTGAAGACCGCGCGAAAATCTCCAGCCACTTTGGCGGCGTCGCGGACTTCATAACTTGGAGCCCCTAAAGCCGTTCCGTAGAACAGATCCACAAACCTTACTTCGGGAGCAACACCGACGGTTGGAAAAATGGGTCCCCCAGCGATGGGTTGTGCCTGCAAACTTGAGACTGGTGTCCGACACGCATCGGAAAGAAAGACAACGTGGGGAATCGTGCCGTACTGAGCCAATTCACGGCTGCCGGAGAGATTTACTGCAGCTCCCGGATCGTCACAGGCCTTCGATAATAACCAATACTCCGAGAGGCCTTTGACGAGTCCATGTCCACTGAAATAGACGATCAACTGGTCAATCGTTCCAAGTCTACAGAACTCTGCAACTGCATCAAAAACGTCGTCGCGTCCGACATCACCATTTTCATCAGTAATTACGGCAATCGTTTCGTCTGAACCACCTTGGCTTTCTGCCCAAACTCGCATGTCTTCGACGTTTTCCCAGACCGCTTGCAGCTCAGGAAGCGTGCTTGTCTTCTTCACTCCGATGAGTACAAAAGCGCGTCTAATGCCCGGCATTTTACCTTGCTCCAGCTGTTTCCTTGTCCAACCCGGAATCGGATTGCTGGCAAGCAGTCTATCACACGAGCGGGTTCGGCCAATGTAGTGGACAATCTCAACAACGATGATCGGAGGACAGTCATGAATTCTGGCCTTCAGTTCACTCAGTTGGACGGGCACGACATTGTAGATCGTCGCAATCATTCGGGTTCTGTGTAAGGACTCTGCAAAAACCGATATGACTCAGCCATTTGTTTCGGCTCCCTCCGTATTTGGAAGCCAAGTTGATGCCCTCCCAGAAGGCGTTCGTCCACTTGTTGTTGAATCGTTTGAACAGGGCTGCAATGGTGATCGAACATCCGACTCCGCAAAATTCCGCGACCATGCTCCAGTAGCGAGCACTCCGGGCTGAGTTGGGTGCAGCCGATTTTTGTTTTCCGATTGCCAATGCCCGCGTGGCTGGTTTTGAGATAGTTGTCTTTTCAACCTGTCGAGTGTGTTTAATCTGTGTTTGAATCAGGTGTTACGCTTTGTAATTCCACGTTAAGCCACTGGAATCACGAATACTCTTCTGCTTGCTGGTGGGTGAAGTGTCGTAACTCAGTGTGCAATGTGTCGATATTCGGTGGGTGATGTGTCGAAGCAACGGCTTCAGTGGGTGAAATGTCGTAAGCGGCGTGTGAAGTATCGAAATCGTTGACTCGGTGTGTCAAATATCGTTCCATTGGATGATGGAACCGCAAATCGATTCTTTACACGCACGTTCACCACTTTTGCCGGACAGACATCCCACGCCGGACTTGTTCATATGCGACATCGTCGATGCAGCTCCAAAGGGCGATATGGCCAGCATGGAGCACCCAGTGTTCAGCCTCGCAACAAAACCAGACCTGCGGGCTCGTCGCTATGACCATGGCGACAACTGGATGGAAGTTAAGCCATCGGCAGACGGCTTGGCAACCATTCATGATCGAGACATTCTTATCTACTGTATCAGTCAGCTTGTCCACGCGATGAACCAGGGAAGACCGCTTTCGCAGATCGTGCGGTTCAAAGGCGTCGAGCTGCTCAAAGCCACGAATCGAATGACCAACGGTCGCGGCTACGATCTTCTGAAAGCCGCTTTGGAACGACTGGCGGGTACACGAATCACAACGAACATCCTCACTGGTGACAAGGAAATCACCCGAGGCTTCGGTCTGATCGAAAGCTTTGAGATAGTCCGCGAGACCCGCGATGGTCGGATGCAGGAAGTCGAGGTCAAACTCTCTGACTGGGTATTCAACGCGATCCAAGCCAAAGAAGTACTCACTTTGCACCGGGACTATTTTCGGCTCAGGCGACCGATTGAGCGCCGCATGTACGAAATCGCGCGCAAACACTGTGGACGCAAGCAGGAGTGGCGAATTTCCATCGGATTGCTCCGCAAAAAATGTGGCTCCACATCGACTTCAAAGGAATTCAAACGTCTAGTCCGCAAAGTTGTCGATGATGACCAAGCGACAGATCATATGCCTGACTACCGAGTGCGTCTCGACGAACGCGGAGGAGGGGACGACGATATTGTCATCTTCGA
>DNPC01000363.1 GCA_003501565.1 Planctomycetaceae bacterium
TCCAGCGGCTGCTACTCGTCGGTCGACATATCTCGCTCGGACGCGTAGATGAGATCGGCGTCTCGTCGGCCCGCACCGACTTCGTCGACTAGCATCTGAACAGCCTTCTCAAGTTGTCGGTCGATGCCTTGCGGTAACTCACCGGGCTCGGGCCAAATTGTCACGTTAGGCTCGCACCCGTTTCGCTCCATGTCTTCCCCGGTGCCAAGCACAAACCAGCCGCGGAAAGGAACCCGAATGCGACCAACGTCGATTACCGTGGCGGAACCCGTGCTGACGACGCCACCAGCTGTCCGAACGCCTACGACTTTACCGCGGCCGAGGCCTTTGATTGCGTGGCTGAAGATCTCCGCATTGCTGTAACTATTTTGGTTGCAAAGAACGATGATCGGCTTGTTCCAGTAGGCGTACACAGATCGGTCATGCGGGTAACCTTGACCGCCACCGCGTGGGACTGTGATCGCATGACGGGGCTGGGTAAGTGATGTTAGCAAGCGGTCGGTTGTCGATCCGCCACCATTGTCACGGACATCGATCACGATCCCTTCGCGACCGTAACCGACGTTGTAGAGCTCGCGTTCGAAGTCATAAAAGCTTGACATGCTCATCGCTCGAATGTGCAAGTATCCGAGCTTACCTTTGCTAAGCTTGTCGACGGCGTCACGGTTGTCGTCAATCCACTTCGGATATAAAAGTCCTCGAGCGGCGGAGTAACTGATCGGACGAATCGCGATAGTTTTCTCTTCGTCTTCGGCATCGTCGTCACCGGTTGTTTTGACCGTTAGTTCGATTTCGCGATCGAGCCGCCCGTTAAGTACTTCCGTCAGATCCATCGCGGGATCGACAGGCGTAGAATCAATCTGCAGGATCACATCCCCGGCAGAAAGAGCAGCATTTGCTTTGTCGGCAGGCCCATTGGGAATGACATCGCGGACTAGTAAGCCAGGTCCGTTGAAGTCTTCGTTGAATCGAACACCTAAGTGGGCCGTGACGTCTGTCCAGCCTTCTACATTGCTCCGGAAGCCGCCGCCGGAGGGATAGAATCCAAGGTGCGAACCGTTGAGTTCACCAAGCATGAGTTCGACCACTTTGGCGAGGCCAGCAGTATCGTGCATCATGGCCGCAGCACCGGAGTACTTGCGGCGTATTTCGTCCCAGTTCTTGTTGGCGTACCGGGGGTCATACCAGACCTCGCGCATAACCAGCCAAGCTTCTTCAAAGCCGGTTCGCAGCCACTCTGATCTCGATTGGCTCTGTGCAACTTCAAACGAGTAGCTTTCCAGTTTGCCACTTGTTTCGAGCCGAGTGGGCGTGCCGCCACGATTCATCAGGATCGCACCGGCCTCCTTGGACCAAACGGCATTGCTACCGGTTGAGGAGGTCAGGAGTTTTGGACTCCGCAATTCGTCCGGAAATGTGACCGTATACCAACCACGCTTGCCATCAATGGATGCTGAGAAAGCGAGTTTCTTACCATCCGGTGAGAACAATAACCCCGACTCAAAGCTGTTCGGAACAAAGATCCGCTTGACACGTTCATGAATATTTTCAAAGTCGATCTTTACAAGATCTTCTGACGTCTCTTTAGCCTGATCCTTGCTTGATTCCTTCTTGCCATCCCCTTCTTTCGTTGATGCAGACGATTCTTTGCTATCCGCATCCGCCTCCTTTGGCTTTTTGGCTGCAGACTTGCGTTTCTTTTTCATCAACTCGAGTGCTTCTTCGACACGACGATCGCGTGAGGTTTCCTGGTCGTCGGCCTCGCTCAGGTACACGTAATAGATGTCGACTTCTTCGTCCATTCGCCGGCCGGTGAACGCCAGTATCTTGCCGTCGGGCGAAAATCGCGGCGAATAGTCATTGTCGGGGTGCCGAGAAACGTTGACAGGCTTCCGCTCGCCGGCGATATCCGTAATCCAGATCTCCGAGTTGAAGTCGTCGTCTTGTTGGGAATAGGTGATCCAACGACTGTCCGGCGAAACGTCATAGCTGATTCCGCTGAATCCACTTGCGATCTCACGTTTGGTTTTGGATTCCAGATCCATGACAACCAGGTCGCCACGACCCTGTTGAAAGACCAGGTGTTCGCCGTCTGGCGTAAAGCTCAGATTGCTTTCGACATGGGCATCATCAGTCACAGGTTCGACGTTGAATTCGTCGCACTGCCACCAGTACAGCTCATCGTCTTTCCGAGTAGCCATGTGAACGTCTACTTTGCCGTTCGTGTTCGACGTGAACCACAATGATTGCCTATCGGCAGAAAACAGGAGATCCTTTTCGTAGCCGGGTGTTTCAGTGATACGTTTGGGTTCGCGTAGTTTTGTATCCATTACCCAAACGTCGCCACCAGTGATGAATGCAATTTCAAGTCCGTCATTGGTGAAAGCGACCTCGGAAGCATTAGGTAGTTCGCGGCGTTGTTCGTCGCTTGGGATTTGGGCGTCGTCTGATAGGACTAGTTCGACCTTCTGGGGTTCGCCTTTGCCGACTCTCATGGTGTAGAGGTCGAACAGGTGCCGGAATATGATCGTCTTGCCATCGCGGGAGATCGATGGGAAAGCAATGGAGTCGTCGTCAAAACCGGCAACACGCTTTTGTTTTGGCGTTCCACCTTCTTCTTTCGGAAAGCGGTATTGCCACAGGTCAAAACCATGGGGATGGCCTTTGGTGTACAGAAAGCCTTTGTCGCCAGCCATCCACTGCGGCCACATGCACTCAACGCCCTCGTGAAGCAGTTCGGTAAACTTGCCGCTTTCGAATTCCAGCATCCAAACTTGGGCTGAACGTTCGCCCTCGTAGCCCTTGCGCCACCAGCGTTCACCCTCGCGAGTAAACAACACGCGCCCGCCATCGCTGGAGAGCTTGGCGTCTTCGGCCATCGCATCCGCTAACACCGTGTCGGCCCGACGTGCGTCCAAATGGACTTTCAGTAGACGATCTGCATCGCGATGGTAGTGATCACGACGACCCGTCGCTAGCAATGCTTTGCCATCGGGATACCAATCTTGAAGCGTATAACCTTCTGAGTGGAAGGTAACCTGCTTGGGCATACCACCGCTGGCTGGCATGACATATAGTTGCGACGTGCCGGACCGATTGCTCACGAATGCGATTTGTTTTCCGTCCGGTGAAAACAGAGGCCGCGAATCTCTAGCGCGGTGGTTGGTGAGTCGCTGTAGTTCGGAGCCGTCGCTACGGGCCGTCCAAATCTCATCTAGCCAACCGAATGCGA
>DNPC01000127.1 GCA_003501565.1 Planctomycetaceae bacterium
AGGGGCTCATCGACTGACGCCATTCGGTGGAGGCCCTGTGATGTGATGACGAGTCGACGGGCATCAGATGTCGAGAGACTATCGTGTGGCATTGTGTTCAAGAATAAACACCACGAAACGCCCTATCCACACAACCCGTTTGAACTGGACATGGTTTTGAGGTTACGCGGGGGAGTTGGTTGACGTCGCCAAGCGTTGGTACGGCCGAACGCTGGAGATCGTCAAGCGGACCGACAAGCACAAGTTCAAGGTGCTACCCAAACGCTGGATCGTGGAGCGGACGTTCGCGTGGCTGGGCCGGTATCGTCGGCTGAGCAAAGACTATGAGAGCGACCCGCGGAGCAGCGAGACGATGTCCTCTTGGCGATGATCAACCTCATGACCCATCGACTTCAGCCGGGGTGAGGGTTCTCACACACGTTCTTAGAGGAGTGTTCTAAATTTGAACTACCTGTTGCAAATCGAGGGGGGTGCGGATACTTCAACCACTTCAAATTCCTCTGAATCTTCGCCCGTAAGTTCATAGACAAGTTCTTGGCCAGCTTCCTTTCGGCCGTGGACCGAAACGCCTGAGGGTGCATTGAGTTTGAAGTCAACGGTCCAATGCTCGGGCCAAGCGGGCAACAGGTGGATGCGGTTGCCGATGGATTGCATCACCATCAATTGAAACGCGTGCGCCGCGGAACCGCCCTGGTCTTGGTCCGGTATCCAGTCAAAGCTCGGCCCCCAGAACGCGGGGAAGCGTGCGTATGCACTGGGCGTGGTCAGGCGATTGACGACTGAGGACCTTGCTTCTCTTTCGAGCCCCAGAAGGGCGGCCTGCATGCCGTCTTGAGCCCAGCCCTTATCATGGGTATACGTTCGCTTGTAGAAAGTTTCCCGGCCAACTTCTAAATCATCGGAGTCCAGATTGCAGTGGTGGTAGGGGAATACCGCGTACAGTTCCGGGTTTTCCATGTTTTTGGCTGGCCCCTCCCAAGTTTCCGCGGGGGTGAAGATGGTTTTCTCGTCTCGTTCGCCGGTCGGGATGTCTGGCAGTTCATTGAGCAGTCGCTCCCATTCCTGACGCTTGCCCGAAGGGCAGTGGTTCTCGGGCAAAGCCAGCAGTTGTTTTAAGCATGCTTGAAGCCCGCAAATCTCGGGCAATGGGTTTTCCGAAATCCACCACTGTTCGATCACCTGCGACGGCGAGATATGAAGTTTGCCGTTTCGGCGTTCAAAATGCTTGTCGTAGTAATCAAGGACGGCAGCAGCGATAGGAAGCAGCGTGTTGACGAGGAAATCGTCATCGGCGGTGTAGCGATAGAACAACAAGCCGTGGTAAACGACCTCTAATCCGCTGGAGTTGTGCCGCCTGATGTATTGGTTTTGCGGCAGATGACCTTCCAGTTCGGGGTCTCGCCTCGAAGGGTTGGGAGCGCCATCGGTATCGGCTTCCGACCAACCGTAGTTGCCCTCCAAGTAAGCGCCCCAGAACCACATCGTTTCGATAAAGGTCGCGCCCTCGTGGCCGCAGAACTTATTCACGCGCTCTTTGGCCACGGGTAAGGCCTTGAGATACATATCAAAATAAGGCCGCATCATTTCGAAATCACCCGCGTAGAGCATGGACCAATAGGGTAAGCGGGTGTTTTGGTGCCAATAGCCGGGCCCCCAACGCCGATAGTCCGCATCAAAGCGTTCGCTACCCATTGCGGCGTAATCGCTGTCGTAATTCCAGTCCACGGTGAAAATCGACCCGTTGAATTTGATGGGATAGTTGCCGCGACCCGAGCATGCATTCATGTACCGCTGCAAGGCGTAGCCCCGGCTGACCTTTCGCGCGGCTTCGCAACCGTCGGCGTCAATCCAACTGCGATCCCAAAAATCGGACCACCAGGCGGTATGCTTGGCCCACGATTCGGGTTCAGACGGATCGCTGATGGTGTGGGCCTTGTCTTGGATATTGTTTACCCAGGCCTGCGGGCTTTCGGATTGTGCGCAAAGGCAGGTCACGGTTGCCGAAAACTGTTTTGAAGGGGAGGCGGTGCAAAGCGTGTCTTCGGATTTTTTTTGAAGGTTGACGCCTTGGATTAAACCCCCGAAGCATCGGTGGATTAAAGGGTCGTCTTCTTTCTCGATCAGTGCATCCAGGCCTTGCTGGCGAAGCGAATTCTTCCAGCTTGATTCACGGTTGTAGTGGTACCATCCAATCTGATGATGGTCGGAATGAATGTAATGATCCTGCCCGTGGTAAATGGGGTAGGGGGCGTCTGTGTGCAACGAGTGACGTTCCGTACCCTTGGGGAGTTCGCGGCGTTCTTTACGCCACATTTCGATCGAGACCGACCCTCTGATCTCGCGTTCCGCTTCGGCCAGTATCTTCACCGCAGGCTGGTGGGCATCGACCCAGAAACGGACCCAGCCGTCGTGGGTGGTGATGATCGCGGCGCCGTTTTGTAGGTCGAGTTCCCATCGGAAGGAGGCTCCCTTCAGAAGGGGTTGCCCGTCGGGCAGATGAAGGCTGACTCTCACTCGGCCGACTTTATAGAGCTGGCCAAACTCGCCCCAGCTATCGGTTCGTGAAAGATAAAAGCAAAGATCGCCGTTCGGCTCGATCCATAAGTTGGTGCCGATCGCGCCGTTCCCGAGGGGCATCGAGCCCGAGGCATCTTGAGAGGGCGTGGCCCAGACTACGTTGTACTTCGCAATATTCATAAACGAGGCATTTCATTCAATGATGAAGACAAACTTTGAAGGTCAATTTGGATGATTCGATCAAATACGGAGTGAATTCTAGTGACTTCACTTAGCCTGGCGAATGAAATCGCTGTACGCGGGTGTACTGTCAACCCCAAGCATGCACGGTCACACAGGATACGGACAGTGTCGCCAGATGCTCTCGCTTTAAGCCATTCTTCGCATAGTCTGGCGTTGTAGCTCTCGATGCGATCGCTCTGCCATGAGCTACCTTGACCAACACGCCGCGTGTCGATCGCGCTCTACTCCGGCAGTGATTGCAACTGAACTTCGATGAACTCACTGTCGATATCGCTGCGGATACAGTCCGGGGACCCTCGCAACCCCCGGCTCATTATGGCAAAGAGGCTGGACGCAGCGACAGACCAAACCGGATATTAAATTCGTTCGTATACCATTTGCTATGGACCTGCTGATCCTTTCGTGTAGCAGCAGACCAGATCGTATCAACCCCGGCTCTAGCGACGGGTGCCACACCTTGGCTCCGAGCCGCCA
>DNPC01000125.1 GCA_003501565.1 Planctomycetaceae bacterium
GCTTGAAAACATGTTGCTGCGTACAACAGAAAAACGCGCTATGGATTTTGAGGACTTGAAACTGAATACTGCATCCGTATCTGCCCTGCCAACGACCGTCATTCGTCGATGTAAGGACCTGCCGAGCTTAGGGGATTCGGAGCAATGCCACGGCCACGTGCACTCTGTCGAAACCTGCGGTGCTGTTGATGGTCCGGGCTTGCGTTATGTGTTGTTCCTGAGTGGTTGCCCGCTTCGATGCAGCTATTGCCATAATCCAGATGCACAAGGAGCACCCAGTGGGCGGATACAGACCGCCGAAGAAACGATAGCTGACGTTCTGCGCTATCGAAGTTTCATTCGATCCGGTGGTCTAACAATTAGCGGAGGGGAGCCACTCCTCCAAAGTCATTTCGTGCAGGCCGTATTTCGACTCGCAAAACAAGAGGGCATCCATACGGCACTTGATACGTCCGGCTTCCTGGGCGAACGAGCCAGTGATGAGCTGCTTGGCGATACGGATCTAGTGCTCTTGGATATCAAGCATGGGGTTCCAGCGGAATACAAGCAGATCACCGGAGTCTGCTTAGAGCCGACGCTCAATTTCGCGCGGCGGTTGGATGCCATGAGGAAGCAGATGTGGATTCGTTATGTGCTCGTCCCAGGATTGACCGATACCATGGAGAGCATCCGGGGAGTCGCGAGTTTTGTTGCAAGCCTTCAGTCCGTCGACCGAGTTGAAATCCTGCCGTTTCATAAAATGGGAGAATGCAAGTACAAACATCTGGGGATGGTCTATTCGTTGCACGAAACTCCAGAGCCGACACCAGCGCAGGTCGCTCGCTGCCGCGATATCTTCATGAATCATGGAATCTCGACAAAGTGAATCTCAGAAATCCGTCAATGTGGTAGCGAGAGTCTCTGTTGATGGTGGCGGCAAAGGCTAGTCGCTGGTCATGTCTGACTGAGTAATATTTCTTCGCAACGTTGCGACAAATGGCGGGAATGTATGCATATGCGGTCGCATTTAGTTGACGGATTGCGAGCCCAACAAGTACACTCTGCATCAAGTTGTGGTGATGAGACTCACAAGCTGTGTCTCATGAACAGGGAACACCGGTGAAATTCCGGGACGGTCCGGCCGCTGTGTACTACCAACCTCAAATGAGGTTTGTCTGCTGCTAAATCTTGAATGCCATTGCCACTTGGTGAGAAGGCTTTGATAGCAGGCGAGTAGTGAGTCAGAAGACCTACCACAACCAAACGATTAAGTGTCCTCTCGGATTGGGGCGGTCGTTGCACGGGCTGTTCAGTTTGGCCCGTAATTGCTTCCATCATCTGCTTCAATTGCTCACCGCACGCCTGTTTGCACTAGGTGGCCTGCTGGGCTTCGCAAATACAGAGATGCCAGCCCACGCGCTGAAATCTCACTTTCCATTCACCAGCTGCCAGGGGAGAGTCGTGAGCCACAACAACTATTGTCGACCACTCCTGGCACTCATATTTCTTATGTCGATTGGCTGCCGGTCGGATCAAAATTCCGAATCGGAAACGAATGACGGAAAATCAGTTCGTAGCAGTGCCGGATCGTTCGTGGTCGACCGCCTCGACCGCCATGTTCGGATCGAGAGTCCTGCGAAGCGTATTGTTAGTCTCGCGCCGGCTACCACAGAACTTCTGTATGCTCTTGGGCTTGCTGATCAGATCGTGGGTGCGACCAAGTATTGCAATTATCCTCCCGAAGCACTCAAGCTGCCGCGAGTCGGTGGTGGCACGATTGAGAGCATCAGTGTCGAGAAAATCCTGAGTCTCAAGCCGGACTTAGTGCTATGCAATTCGGATACTCACCAACCTCTAGTCGATCGCCTCGAACGCCTGAAGGTGAAGGCTTGTGCGGTCGGGGCACAAAGTCTTGGCGGGCTATACGAGGAAAGCGAATGGATCGGTTTACTGACTGATCGCGAGAGGGAAGCGCAGGACCTGATCTCCAAAATGAGTGCTCGCGAGACAGCGTTGAAAGAAATTGTCGCCCAGTTTCAGCCCAATCCAAAGCTTCGCGTTTTCTATGAAGTGTGGGACGAGCCCCTGATGACCGCAGCACCAAATTCGTTCATCGGCGAACTGCTATCGATAGCGGGATTAGAAAACGTCTTATCGAGTACATCCGTTCGTTATCCCCGAATAAGTTCCGAGGCGGTGGTCAAGGGCGATCCAGAACTGATCCTTGCACCAACCAGCCATCTGGAAGAAGTCGATGTCGACGCATTTCAAGCAAGGCCAGGTTGGGGAGCGGTTTCGGCTGTCGTAGATAAGCGTATTCACCTAATCTCCGGAGACAAAATTTCACGCTGTGGTCCGCGCGTGCTCGATGCGTTGGCTGAGATCATTGAAGCCGCTTATCCACAAGCCCGCGAGCTGATCAATAAGTCGATGCAGCCATCACTCCTGGAGTCGGAATTAGCTCCATGAGACCGTTCCGCCGAATTAGTGCAGCTCTATTGACGGTGCTATTGCTTGGCATCGTGTCCAGCTTGTTCGGTGCTACTGCGATCCCTTTTTCAGACGTCGCTGGAGCGATGTTGGGTTCGTCAACGGTTGATGAGACGAACGCAACGATATTCTGGGAGTTGAGATTGCCCAGGACGATGACGGCGGTGTTTGTAGGGGCGTCTTTGGCTGCCGCCGGTTGTGCGTTTCAAGGGTTGTTCCGTAACCCGCTCGCAGAGCCATATATCATCGGGGCCTCAAGTGGTGCTGGCCTGGGCGTCGCTGTTGTCGTAATTAGCGGCCTACAGCTTGCGTTTTTCTCGATCGGTGCGACGGCTTTGCTAGCTGTAGCGGGGGCTTTCAGTGTCGTCCTGTTGGTGATGGCGATTGCAAGCTCTTCCGGGGCGCAGTCCAGTGCAACTCTGCTTCTGTCGGGCGTCGTGATTAGCAGTATGGTAAATGCCATTGTTTCGCTGCTCATGTTCCTGTGCGATCAGCAGGCAGTCGTTATTCTGACTTGGCTGATGGGATCTCTTGCCGGAAGTCACTGGGGTACCGCCGCGCTGGTCGGAACGCTGGGCGGTGTGGGAATGTCCATCGTGCTGCTTTCCGCTAGAGCTCTGGACGCCTACTCGCTGGGGGATACGGTGTCCGAATCACTGGGGCTGAACCTGATGCAGTTTCGTTGGATCGTCGTTGCAGCTGCAAGCCTTTGTACTGCGGCAGCCGTCGCGGTGTCTGGAATCGTGGGTTTCGTTGGCCTTATTGGCCCGCACATTGCCCGCAGCATCGTTGGACCAAAGCACGTCGATTTGATCCCGATGAGCACATGTGTTGGTGCCATCCTGATGCTCGTCGCCGATACCATTGCGAGGACGATCATCGCGCCGGCTGAGCTACCGGTCGGCATAGTTACGGCCTTGCTTGGGTGTCCGTTCTTTTTGTGGCTGCTTTTCTTTGGGCCGCAATCCCGCTCGGTGGGGAGGCTGGCATGACGAGTTTAC
>DNPC01000373.1:0-1844 GCA_003501565.1 Planctomycetaceae bacterium
TCGGATCCTGCTGTAGTCTGCATCGAAGCCAAGAACACTGGCGGAGCGTCGAATGTGCCTTGGAAGTTGACGGTGCGGAAGGCGTCGTTTACGTTTCCAGCACGAGCAATGCGATACGCTGAATCTCCAACGGTGCCGCCCCCCGTCTCAAAGGCAATGTATCCAACTTGTTCATTGCTATGCGTACCATCAGCGTTTTCTTCCTCCTGCAGACGTACGGAAAATCCGCCGGCGTTTACTTGTCGCTGACGCGTGACGATTGCCGCCGGGCCGTTGAAGGTCTGGCTTTGGCTATGAACAACTGGGGTGGAATCGAACACGCCTGGGAAGTTGATTCTTTGCTCATTGTGATTGACCGAACGCCTACCAGCATGCACTCTTGTGCCATCAGGTAATTCGTAGGTTCCACTTTCGACTACTACGTAGCTTACCGTCTCGTTGGCGTGGTTACCGTCTAGGTAATCCCACTCCTGCAGTCTGACCTGGAAACTGTTTGGTCCAACATTTCGCAGGCGAATTGTTACTGGGTCAGTACCTGCAAACGAGGCTGGCCCTGCGATGACTACAGGATCCGTGTAGGATTGATCCAGCGAAACAGTCGTCCACTCATCCGTTACTGTGATTCGACCAGCCTCGCCAATTCCAGATCCACCGACGTTTGGAGCGGGCGGTGGCGGAGGTGGTGGAGGAGTAGTACGAACCGCTTCAATTGCAGCTTCGGCATTAACTAAGCCAAATCCGGTATCGAAGTCGAATCCAGGCGAATTCATATCGATAGCGGTTTGCTGCATGGTGGTGTAAATTGTTTGCGGAGTTAAGCTACCTGGCCCACCTGCAGCCTCAAGCATTAGGGCTGCCACGGCAGCGGCATGTGGCGCTGCCGCAGATGTGCCGGAAAAGTTCGGGAATCCATCATTGTCTGGATCATTACCTGGGATGAAAAAGGTTGTATTCGTATTGTCTGGCGCTGTGACTACCGGTTGTTGACGAACGACCGGCGTTGCGAGACGATTCCCGGCGGTATCGAAAAGGATGGGGATACCGCCTGCTGAGGTAGTTTGTTGCGGCTGTGGAGGGCTAACACCAAATGCAGGGGTATTCAGATAACTCGCGGCTGCGATGCCCGCTCCGCCAACTGCTTGATGATGGCCGAACAAGGTGGGGCTCTGAGTATCGAACTGCCCGATGTCAAAACTGGGGCTGAAGCTCAGGTACTTTACTCGCCCTGGAACGGGGCCACCTGCCGGCAAGTATTGGGCAATAAGTATATTGAGGAACAACGGTTGGGAAGAAGGGTTTTGAAGAGATAATATTTCGAACGCGTCCCCTCCAACATTACTTCGATCGCTTCTTGCAACCAAAATGCCGGACTGGAAGTCAAAGGCAAAAATGTCTAGATCGTTCGCGGTTGCCGCACCTCCAGCGGATGCGAATGGCTGGTCCCACTGAAAGACGATACGAGTTGATCCTCCCGGTTCCAGTGCAACTAGTTGGAAATTATCGAGTCCTGGGCCTGGGTCAAAGTCATGTGCGATATAAGGGCCTCGTCCATTAATTTGAGCCTGGTTGCCGTTGGAACGCCACTGGCTCTCGTACGATACGCGGCCTTGGTTGCCGGCTGACGAAAAGAACGGGATTCCCTGTGCAGCTACGGTCGCCGCAGCTTGGGCTACGATTCCATCTTGAAAAAACGGCTGAGTAGGATAGGTAATGTCATCGACGATTACATCGGCGCCGGCCGCGGCAAGATCTAAAATGCCTTGGGCAAAATTCGCAGTGTTGGGATTAGCTGTATGGAATGCGAGTTCTGCGGCTGGCGCAATATCGTGAATCAGCTCGAGCAT
>DNPC01000373.1:1929-6156 GCA_003501565.1 Planctomycetaceae bacterium
GCTCGGCCTTCATCGATCAAGTTATTCGTTGGAGAAACCAAGTCTTCTTCGACCAGTTGTACTGGTGTTGTGAATCCGCTTGGGTTGCCTGGGCCGGGCAGGTCACCGCTTGCGATTCCTGCCGCAGCTCCGCCACCATCTCTATTGCTAGGCGCCCGATCGTAGCTGTCCGAGAGCACGCCGATTTTGAGACCACTTCCGTCCAAGCCGAATCGAGTCTTAGCAATATTCGATCTCATGGCGACGTCGGCTTGATTGTCGACAGAACCAGCATTTCGAATCGGTTCATACACTGGCTGTACGAACTGGACTTCCGACAGCCCGGACAAGTTATCAAGGTCATCAGGAGCAATCGATCCAGTGACTACCTTGCCAAAGGACGCGGACACTTCAAAACCGACGGCCTCAAGCTCCGTGATGAGGGTTTCAGCACTGTCCTGAGCGATGACTTCAACTACGACGCTGCCGTCAGCGTCAAAGACAATGCCAGGATCATTGTCCAAAACCATTGTCGGTCTGTCTTGCTGGGTATGTGGGCCGGTGAGAGCTCCTGCCGCTTCGAAAACGGTGAAGAGATCCGTTCCGATTTCGTTTGAAAGAGCGTCTCCTTTGCTCGATCGTTGTTGTTCTGCAGAGACAAGGTCTGCGCGCCAACTGACGTCCTGGCCAAAAGCCTCGGACAGATTCGCCGGAAGCTCAATGCCTGCTTCATTGACCCAATCGAATTCAAAATTCAGGTTGGCAGCTAATGGAAGTCGCGTCTCGAGAGCTTCCACAAAGGCCGCGCGATTGCGTTTCGTTGAGCTCCTCCGTCGGCGCGCTTTAAACAGCTTTTTGAGTGAACTGAAAGACAATGGCACGCGATTTTCAGTCTTGGAAAAGCTCATAAGGTTCTCTTCGTTCCTAGGGGGCTTTGGAGCCGTAGGTGCGTTTTGCAGGGGCACGGTCGGTGGCAGCGTCTCTTATAGACCGTTACCCCCGCTAGACGGATTTCTTGCTCACCAATCGTAACATTCTGCAAAAAAGTATTTTGCCGCGCTGGCGAAACGCCGAAGCCCTTGCGAAAAGATCGAACAGCCTTTGATCAACGAAGGGGTATGCGCGTGCCCTTCTGTGGAATCGCCGCTTCTCTTGTTCCTGGCCTCAAAACGCAACTACGCCCGAGCGAACAAGGGCGTGGCGATCTCGAACCGGATCGCGATTGTTCGGCGCGGCAGGGTTCGCAGGGAGTCCTGGCGAGTAGGGGGTAGAACACACTGGTGCGCACAGAGAGTTTGGGACGGTCCCGATTTAGGGCATCGCGCTGTGGGTATTAGACGCAAATTTTGGCGAGCCGCAATGGAGATGCCGCTTCCAGCCGAACTACGAACAGCTTTGGCATACTGGTTGCCAGCTGGTTAGATGGGAGGCTAACGGATTAGGAAAAGATGCTGGGTTGAGCGGATGATGAATTCATTTCCAGCGATCGCAGCGGATGCGAGTACTTCCTCACCGATGTCGTTTTCAGAGACGACTTCCCAATTCGCATTGTTCTTAATAACCGTAGTTTTGCCGCACTTTTCAGTCACAAATATGTGGTCTTTCGTGGCGACCATCGATGCGCGGACCGGACCGACGGGACGCAAGGCGTTTAGGACCTTGCCGGTCTGACAATCATAACAACGGTATACGCCTTCATCTGACAGGATATGTAACAAACTACCATCGGTCAGAGGCGATGTCATGTAGGGAATGCCTCTTGATGAACTCCAGGCGATGCGCGGCGTTTCCGATTCGCCAGTGTCCAATGATACAGCCATGAATTGTTTGTCACGGCCACCACATACGAATGCAAAATTCGTGTGGGGACAAACGACTACCGAACTGACTGTTTTCTCCGCCGGTCCATCAATCTGCCAGAGCACGCGTCCGTCGGTCCTATCATAGGCTACGGTCTGGTTCGCACCAGAAAGCAATAGTGCCTCTTGCGCACCGACTTTACACAGCAGTGGACTCGAGAACGATCGGACTTTGTCGCGTCTAGCGGTTTTCCACAGTGTCGTGCCTGTTGTCTTATCGAGTGCTGCGACAAAGGCGTCGGGACCGTCCTGAAGTCCACTTACGAACAACCGGTCTCCGTCAAGGATCAGAGACGTGCAGTAGCCATGTCGCGATTCGAAAGTTCCGGGGAAAACCTCCCAAGATTTTTCGCCATCAAAGGTGTAAGCGACAACTTGGATTTTGTCTTCAACAGCAAAGGTCACAAACACCTGCTCGCCATCGGTTACTGGAGTTGACGAGGCCGGAGTATTGTCGCGGTGCATCGTTTCAAGTGGGCATACCGCCACGACCTTTTGCCATACAACCCGTCCCGACTTTCGATCCAGGCACATCAGTATGCGTTGTTCATTCTCGGCAATGCAACTCGTTACAAAGATGCGGTCACCAGACACGATCGGTGACGAATGACCAACGCCAGGAATGGGGACCTTCCATCCGACGTTCTTTTCCTCATCCCAATCGACTGGCGGATTACCGGTGCTCAGACCATTCGCAGTGGGACCTCGCCAGCAGGGCCAATCTTCGGCAACCGCTGCGGCAGAGAACGCTCCGGTAACGAATAGCGCGACTAGAAGCTTTGGGAAGAGTGACATCAGTATGCTGCTTTCAGGTTTTGGTAGCGGCAGTTTGGGTATTGATTAATCTGTTGGCACGTATTCCTTCGCGGAAGCACAAAATCAATTCTTCCGCGCGGTGATGCCCGTGCTTTGATTCTCAGCGTCCTGATCATCAGCATTTTGCGGCGCTGCGATCGCCTGGGCCAGCTCCAACATGCCGGCCAAGCGTTCAAGTTGTGCTTGGGTCTCGGCGACAGATTGTGACTTTTCTTCGAGCATCTTTTGAATTTTTGCGAGACGAACTTTGATTGCGTCGCGCTGGGCCACTTGCTCGGACAGAGCTTTCGCCGTCGTGTCAATTTCGGACTGTATCGCCGACCGAAGCTTGAGAACGTTTGTTCCTTGACTGTTGGGGATCGCTTGCGTGTCGGCCACCTGCTTCTGAACTTCAGGTGTAGTTGCCGGCTGAGACATACTGCCGTTGTTCGCAAGCTCAGATGCGGCGGTTTGTGCTGCCTCCTTGGCGAGCCGCTCACGTTCTCTCAGTTCAAGCTCAAACTGGGTACTCTTTTTCTCGAGCCGAACGAATAGTTCATTTCGGGCCTCTGAATGCACTGGCAGGTGAAGGAGCTTCGCTGGCTCAAGCTTCGGCAATGTCAGAAAGTGGATTCCACCGGCCGAATCAGTAACCACACACTTTAGTTCACCAACGGATTCGATGTGGTCAACCTGTTCTTTTGCGTCGTATGTCGCGATCAAATCGTCAGGACCTCGCCAAGCCTTGACCAGACCATCGCGGCCTGCGACCAAAGTGGCTGACGCACAACGGTCAAGCGACAAAATTGGGCCTACCTCTGCGTCCCACTTGGCCGTCAGCGTTCCATGATGCATGTTCCAAACCCGGATCACGCCGTCTTCGCCCGCAGAGAGCAGTGTTTCCCCATCTATGTCCCAAGCCAGATCGTGCACCGCACCAACGTGGCCGCTGAGGGCATGGAATAGCTCTCCAGATTTTGCTTCCCAAATGAAGAGGCCTCCAAATCGATCGGCGCTGGCTAGCAGTAAACCATCGGGACTAAACCTCGTCGTCATCACCCAGTCGGTGTGTTTCTTAATCGTATGCACGACTGAGCCATCTGCGGTGCTAAAGACCTTGAGCAGTTTTGGCGGTCCACCTAAGGCCACAAGTTTGCCGTCAGACGAAACGTCGAGTGCAAGGATTGAATCACTTTCATCCGCGATCTTGAAAAGTTGTCGACCGGACTGCAGATCGAACGCGTAGACGCTGCCGTTCAAGCCCGCCGATCCGCCACCTACATAAAGCTGTTTGCCGTTCGCGGAGAAATTTAGCTGAGTGATGTCTTGTTCTGGAATTTGGAGCGCGTGTTTGAAAACTCCTGTTTCAGAATCTAGAAGTACAACTTGATTGTTGCCCGAGAACGCAACGCTCTTTCCCGACTTACTTGCTGCGACGGCGGCTAGCGCTGTCGGTTGGAGCAGACCCTTGACCGGCTCAAAATCGTTAGCCTTGGAAGCTGGACTGGCGGACGGAGCATCTTCGGAGTCTTTGGGCTGCATTTGAGGGGTGGAGGGCTTATCGCCGGACTTCTTAACCAAACCGTCTTCGATC
>DNPC01000374.1 GCA_003501565.1 Planctomycetaceae bacterium
GGTCTGCGACCCACGGCTACCGTCTATGATCCCTTCGGGATCGATATGTTCATGCCACCGTTTTCGGTTCGGGCTATGTTCTTTGATTCACCACCGTGGGTCTACGCCCCACGGCTACCGCCTATGATCCCTTCGGGGTCGGCGTGGTCGGACCGCGGTTTCCGGTGTTTGCTTTTGCATCAGGTCGTGCGACGGGTATTCGCAAATGCTACTCAGCGGTCTGATCAGATTCCTGGCCAAAGATGAGTACATGGCCGCTTGGGTCGAGCATTTCGAACTCCTTCATTCCGTAAAAGCGGTTCTGAAGTTCGCTAACCTCATAACCGCGATTGCGTATCTGAGCGTGCAGCGCATCGACATCCTCGGGGTAAAAGTAGTACATCGCTTGCGAATAGCGACCGTCACTTTTCTTGGGCTCGGGGATGTAATCCGGACTCGCCAACATAAGTTGGATTCTGCCACACTTCATCGACGCCCAACCTGAGTTCCCGACCGTGTCCATGCGATCGACGATGGAGAATCCGAGTACATCACAATAGAACTTAATCGAGTCTTGTACGTTGTCGCAAATCAGCATCGCGACCATATCTTTCAGTTTCGCATGCATGGATCATTCTCCCTTTCGCGCGTCTTTAGCTTTGTTTAGCAGGTCAAGAACCTGTTGATTGCCGAACTTTTCTGCGTACACGATCGCCGTATGTCCGTCTTCACATTGCTGCGCCGGATCGGCACCAAACTCCAGCAGAAGCTCGACCATCTCAACGTCACCACGCATCGACGCGAGACGCAATACGTCGCCTAGGCCAGCGCGTGAACGCAATGAGGGCGGCGCCGATTTCAGAATTCGCCGAACAATCGCAGGTTGCCAGAGTTCGACTGCGTCGCGGATGTCAACATCACAAGTGTCGAGTAGCCACCGAACCAAAGATCGGCGGCCACCAGCATTGGCCCAGCCTATGGCCGTTGAACGCCACATGTCGTCGCGAAGCGTAGGGTCCGCGCCGTGCTCTAACAACAGATGTGAAGCTTCCGCTTGGCCGCTGTAGCAGGCTTCATGCAGAGCGGTGATTCCGCAGCGCGGCCCACCATTGACATCAACTCCCAAATCCAACAAACGCTTGGCGAGCGATGCGTGGCCACACATGCAGGCAAACACCACAGCCTGTTGAAGCGTCTGCGCCGGGTGCGGCGCGGTGCTCTTGGGGAAAGGGCGGTGATTCGGATTTGGAAAATGACACTCCTGAGATTCCAACCCACCTGAAACATCAAGAAATGCTTCGACCAAGTCTACCCGCCCAAGTGCGGCTGCAGTGGGTAAGTTATCAATTCTGGCTCCGCAGTCCGCGAGGACCTTGGCTGCTTCGGGATAACGAAACCCAAGTGCGGTCGACAACGGCATGCAATCGTTGTCGAGACCGTTGACTGATGCACCCGCGTCGCAGAAGACGCGCACGAGTTCCTCCTGGACTCCAGCCTCATTCGGATGGACGCTGGATACAAGCGATATCAACGGAGTGGACCCCGAGCCGCCACCATACATGCCAGCTGTAGCATCTACAACTTGGTCTGCCCCTGCATCAAATAGAATGCGAGCAATTTCCGGTGCGTTGGGCGGAATGATTTGGTGTTCATCCTCGACGCCGTTGGCAGCGATGTAATGTGGCAACACACATTGATGCCGTCGATGAGAACGCTGTGTGGCAAGACTAGGGTGCGAGCGAAGTAGCGCTTGTAGCTGTCCAGCGTCCCCGCGGATGATCGCCCGAACCGCATCCTCGAAAACCGCTACCGGACCATCAGGCTCAGCATCCAGTAAATCGATGTACTTCTTGAGCTTGGGCCAGCTCTCGAAACCACTTTCGCGAGCGATGACGTGTTGGGCATCTGAAAGAGAGACGCCTTCACGAACCACGTCTCGACCTGATTTGCCGCGAAAACGAGGATGGTTCCAAGTAAACCTCGCCGCATTGCTGCTATCCAGGTTCTTCACCGCACGACGCAACTCCTTGGCGAGCTTACGCTTCTGCTCCAGGTTTGGACGATCAGTGCGCGGATTATCCTTGGCGTTTGACATAACGACCTCCTTCTTGATCGAGCCTGGTTCGCTAAAGGCCGAAGTAGGTCGTGAGCAAATTCGATGTTACTGTCGGGGTGGGCACTGCCCTTTCCGCGAACCGGGTAGCGGCCCCAACCGCTCCCGGTAGTTTACACAAATCTAACCGCCGCTAACAGCACCGGTTTTCATCCCCTAACGGCGGATGCCAAAGAAGAGTCATTCGTGTTTGGTCTCACGGAACAACGGACCGTCCATCACGGCTGCGACCGTTTCCACGATTCGATAATCGTATTGGGCAGATTTGTTGACAATGGCGTCGATCGCTGAATAGTTATTTGGTTCAATGCCGTTGGCAAACGTTAGCAGTTTGGTCACAAAACACCTTACGATCCGTTTCTGGCTGACGTCATTCTTCATCAATTGGCGAAACTCAGTGATGTCTTTGTACTCAGCACCACTAAGGAAGCTTGCCGAAGCATCTACGGGAATCGAGACAAACTGTTTCTTGCCTCGAGCCTTTCGCCCCACTTTTGCACTCGCGTCTCCAGCAGCCCTGTCGCCGTCGGTCACTTGAGTTTTCGAGACTTCGCCAATGTAAGCATCGCGCCAGGCACCGATGGGATCAAAATTTTCAAACGCATAGCCGAACGGATCAATCGCCTGGTGACAGGCGGCACACGTTGAGTCGCTCTGGTGGGCAGCGAGCACCTCGCGAATCGTCTTTGCAGATCGTATGTCAGGCTCGCGAATCTCAACGTCCGCAGGCGGCGGTGCGGGATGGATGCCCATGAAGTTCTCCATCACGTAGACAGCTCGGTGAATCGGTGATGTACTGAGCGTATCGGCGGTAAGTGTCAAAAAGGCGCCCATTCCAAGGAATCCACCGCGTCTTCCATCGGTGAACTCATAGCGACGAAACCTAGAATCAGCTGGTACGTTTTCCAGACCATAGACTTTGGCGAGGTCAGCATTGACAAAAGAGTAGTCAGCCGTCACCAGCTCTGGCACGGGGCGGTTCTCGGTAGCACAGTACCGAAAGAACGCCAGTACCTCTCCGATCATGTCTTCGCTGATCGCTTTCTTTTCGTACAGCGGGTACTGATCGACATCGGGCGCCATAAAATTGATGCGATCCAGTTGCAACCAGCCATAGGGGAAATCCCTCAGCAACGTCTCGGCTCTGCCGGATCGGATCCGAGCTATCAAGTCATCTCGGATCTCTTCAAAACTATCGAGTCTCTCATTTTGAACTGCTTGGTACAGTTCATTGTCAGGAACGGTCCCTTCAAGAAAGAGTGACGCCTTGGTTGCAAAACGCCAGTGCGGTTCGGAGTCTTCCGGATTGACCATCAGGAACGATGGGGACACAAGGATCGCCACGATCCCTTCCTTGAGTGCTTCGACATCACCCAAGTGTTCGGCTTGCGACTGCACTAGATTCACAATCGGTTGCAACTCTTCCATAGCCACTGGCCGGCGCCACGCCCGCTGAGCCAATGGGTGCAAGATCTCAGCGGCGTCCTCCGCCTTAGGATTTTCTCCAAGCAACGACACCTGCCGCTTCGGTGGCCAACTTTCGTAGATCGGTCCCTCGATCGTCACTTCGGCGATGATCGGACGCGGCCCTTCCCAGTAAGGAACCCAATGAACCCAGTGCGACGGCGAGTTGCTTCGAAATCTGGCTTTCGGCACCTCTTCATTGACGACACGCTCGTAGAGCTCCGGTTTGTTCTCCTTGATGTAGTCGTGGGCAATCCTGTTTTGAAACTTGAAATTTCCATTGCCAATCATCCGTAGGCCATCGGTGTGATGCCTGAAACGAATCGGGGTGCCTGCAACCAGCCATTCGTCTACTACGAACTGGCCGAACTCCTCAATCGGCAGCTCGATGTCTCTGTGCTTGGCCCCCA
>DNPC01000546.1:0-249 GCA_003501565.1 Planctomycetaceae bacterium
GCAAGAGGAACCTGAACTCAATATCAATTGTTTTCGCCTCCCAACGGCTGATCTTTCGCAGCTTGCGAACAGGACATTTCCGGTAGAATCCATATCGGAACGTTGTGAGGGATCGATCTACCTGACAATTCAGATGATGGGCGAGCACTTTTGGGTGGACCTGCTCAAACTAGAATTTGGCGATATGAAAGGCGAGTGTTTAGCGACCAGAATCCACGTTCGTTTCACAGACCTGTATTTCTCTGAACC
>DNPC01000546.1:306-3351 GCA_003501565.1 Planctomycetaceae bacterium
ACAGACCTGTATTTCTCTGAACCCTCGTCGTTTGAACATATCTTCGAGACGATGCTCCAACTCCTACCAGATGAATAGCTAAACCATGGAATGCACCCAAGGTCGCGTGCTGTATGTAGTCTGCAGTAGAAACTTTGACCCGCGAACTTGGTTAATCCGAACGTTAGGCAGCTCAAGACAATGAGAATCCCGAAAGATCTAACCGGATCGCTGAACAGATTTCGACTGCGGACGTTGTTTGCTATGGTCACGGTGTTGGCCTGTTTTTGCGCTGCTGTTGCCTGGTTCGACCTTCTTGGACCTGCTGGCGACATCTTTCGTCTGAAACGCATATCCTATGGACAAGCATCATCTGTAGCCTTCGCAATGGGAAGACTTGATTCTCATGACCCACTCGTTCAAAGGGAAGCAATTAGTGCGTTGGGACGCATCGGTCCCTCGGCCCGATCAGCTGTGTCAAGACTAATCGAAATACTTGCGGAGGATAAGCTAACGGATTCGCTAGTCGATAGTGGCCCGACAGACCATGCTGACGTATCTTGGGCAACTTTTACAACCTCCTCTAACGCAGCTTGGGCAATCGGTAACATTGGCCCGACTGACGCCGTAGCGAGCACGGCACTGAAGGATGCGCTAAAGAGTAAGAACCGGTACACGCGTGAATACGCTGCTTACGCAATTAGCCGACACGGCGGTACCGTGGCGTCGGCGATTCCTGAGCTGATCGCTGCACTAGATGATGACCACGTCGCCTTCTTGGCGGCAAGAGCGTTAGGGGAGATGGGACGACCTGGAGTTGTGGCTATTCCGAAGCTAACCAAACTCTTAGCCCTGACAAATGACGCTCGCGCCGAGTCTGCCACTGCACTTTCGTCCTTGTCCGCATATTCCCAGCTACCGGATGAAACCATGTTGAAATTGAATGAACTCAGAAATGACCCAGAGGAATATGTTCGCAAGGCCGCTTCCGACGCAATTGCCCTCATCGAAACGTACCAGCTAGACGCCACCTCATCTGTGACACCTGTGGATGCCCCTAAGACTTCCTAACGATGGGTTGAACAGAAGGATTGGTGCTGCCTTCACTTTGCACTTCCAGCTTCAACCCCCAATCCACCGTTGACCCTACAATTATGTCGTTGGAGAGAATGATATGCGGCGGATTTTCCCTTTCGCAGTCTCTGTAATTCTTGCATTAGTTTTTTCGACCGAAGTGAACGCGCAGCGAGACGCTCCCGTTTGGAGTTGCTATCTGTCTCCGATTTCAATTTTGGATAAACACCCGTTGATTTCCACACAGTTTGTGCTGCACAAAGATGGTGGACCACACGAGCACTTTGAGCACCAGTGCTACATCTTGCTTTATTTGAAGACCGACGAAGATGAGATACTCAAATCTATCGTGGATGAGGCTTTCGTCGACAAGAAGAAACAGGCTGAGCATTCGTTTCTTGTGAGCTTGGAAGAAAAAGGAATGGTCGTCAGACTTGCAACGAAAGTCGCGAGACGCATGTTAAGGGAGAAGGGTAAGGAACAACAATGTACCTCTGGGTTTTGTTATCCATTTGAGTTCGATTTCAGCATTTCTGATTTGTTCAAGAAATTGAATTCGGTCAAGAATTTTGACGCCAACGATGTAAAGGTTTCTGGCAAATCAACGTGGTTTAATCAAAAATTTGGTTTGATCGCATTTGTTCCGGTCAACGATTCAATCTACTCCACGGATGTGGCAGACGAACTCCAGCAGACACACGACTTTGCTAACATCATGGATTCGAACACGTCGATACTCTATTTCAGGCCGCTGCCTTATGAATTCTCGTTTAAGCGACACGAAGAAAAAGTAATACTCTACATCAACTGACCACATATGGTGGAGAGTAAAACGTTGCACCAAAATCGCGGAATATCGTAATAGCCGTGTGCCAATGACAAATCCGTATCCAACACACATTTCTGACCACTGCGAGTGGATCAATGCCGAAACGTATTCGAATGATCAGCCAGTCATGTTACGCATCAGGCCGGATCTGAAGAAATTTGAAGGCAAAAACGCGTTCCCAGAGAAACTTGTTTTCACTTGGGAGTTTGGTGACACCAAGGAATTCGCTGGATTGCCGAGCGACGAGCAGTACGATCAAATGCGACCCTTCGAGGATGCACTTGTCGCAGCACTTGAAGGCGGTCGCTCCGCAATCTTTGCATATGCGCACACAGGGCACGGTATTTGTGAACTGCATTTCTACATCACCTCCGTTGATGAGATCAAACCAGATTTGGACCCGCTATTGAATCACTTTCCGGGTCTGCCGCTCAAGATTGAGAGTTACGGAGATGTCGAATGGTTGCAATACATGTCCTTGGTTCAGCGTCTTCAATGACATGATGTGGATCCAGATTATCGGCCGTCCAAGCATTGCGTCACGCTACCAAGACGCTGGACCGACTTTGTGGTACCAGGGCCTCTGACTGTTGCGATTTCCAATGCCGTTTCCCGTTGATACAAAGTGGATCACGCAAGCTGAAGAGAAGCTCGGTCTACGATTCCCGGCGTCATTCGTTACGGCAATGTCGAAAATGAATGGCGGCACCGTCCGTACAAGCGTTGACCACTTTGATCTGTTCCCGTTCCTCGACGCTTCCGATCGTAACCGTATTCAACGAACGTGTAGCAGCATCGATCGCGAAACGATCACCGCACGAAAGGATTGGTATGGTTTTCCACCTGATGCTGTCGCGATTGGTGCAAACGGCAGCGGTGATTTGCTGGTGCTAATCCCGATGCCGGAACACTCAGACACTCTTCAACACACGGTATACTGGTGGGACCACGCAACTGGTGAGATCGAACAGGTCGCCGACGACTTCAGCGATCTCCCTACAATGTGAAAGAACAATTCGATGCAGGCGGACCCCCGATCGTGCGTTTTGCCATTGGAAACCGTTTTTTGGGCGGCCAGGTAAACTCTCGTTCTCGTTGACATACCAATGAACATTCCAAAACGTCTATCAGTACGAACGATGTTTGTCGCAGTTTCTTGTCTG
>DNPC01000505.1 GCA_003501565.1 Planctomycetaceae bacterium
CGGGATGGGATGCCTCTGTGTTGCCCCGCCTGTCTGACGCTTTTTGAAGTTGGTCATTTTCGATGTTGGCAACCCGAAACGTGAGCGAGGGAGCCTATTGCTAGCATCACCTCCGAATGTGAAGATGCCCGCTTCAGTCCCGATAATCCTCATCAGCGCGTAAATCACAATCCGATTATTGACTATGAACTTTTCGTCGGGATATTGCGTTTCTTAGACGACTCCACTGAGGAGAGCATCGTGGCGGCCGATGCGGGCTGACTACGATGCGTCTCTTCACTGGAAGGAATGATGCAAGCGGAATCTCAACTCCACGCTGTTGTAGCCGCAGCAGAAGCTGTTGATGTACACCGGGTGCTTGGCGACATCACGCCGGAAGATGAACTGCTACGTCTTGGACGCAGTCTGAAGGCTCTTCGCGCCGCTGAACCAAAGTCTCTATTGGGGAAGCATATAAACGAACATGTCGAGATTCCTGACATTACGCAATTCGAATTCAACATTCGTGCGTGGAAGCGCCTACGTGGCTTAGCCTACATCATCTGCGAGTGGTCGAAGCAAGAGCGTTTTGAAGGCTGGGAAGATTCGGAAAGCCCCGAACATAGCTAGTTCAGCTCGACGAGCTTCTGTGCTTCCCTCGGTTAGCTATCTTGCCGCCGCATCGGCCAGAAAACGGCGATTCTCGGTGCCTAGGGGCGTTGATCGACAACAGTTGGCGGTTTGTCCTTGTCGGACACACGAGAAATTGCGAGGGCTCCTTTTCGAGTACTCTTGTCCAGTACCAGCCAGTCTCGGAGAGCACCATCGATCCCCATCATCCTCATATTCAGCTTGTCACCAACGATCTCCATCGTGACATAGTGATGATCTGGATAGGTTTTGGCACTAAAGAAAGCTGGTGTTGGTGCAAAATCTTCCAGGTTCCCTCCTCCCCCTCCAGCCAGTAGGTGAATCGTCCCTGCTTCTGGATTGACTACACCGTCTCGGATTGGATGAGAACGTTCGTAAAGATGCAAATGACCGAACATTGCAATGTCGACATTATACTTCTCATAAAGAGGGACGATGTTGCGAACAAATGGATCCCCAAAACTCTGTTGCTCCTTCCAGCTGTCGCCATAATCATCTTCTTCGCCAGTGTAGGTCGCGTGGTGATGGCACACAAACTTCCATTGGGCCGTGCACGCAGATAGCTGTTCCTCAAGCCATTGATATTGTTCTCCCCCAGGTGCAAAACTATGCTCGCGTTGGTTGCTGTCCAACATGAAGAATTCAGCATTGCCGTACTGGAACTTGTAGTATCCTTCAGGCTTGGGGTAGTTGTGGTAACGGTTGTACCAGTAGAGATCGCTTTCACCGTTACCGGGGACAGCAAACATAGGGACTCGGCTGGTAAGCTGATTCATGCCGAGAAAATACTCGTGTGTCCACTCGTAACGGTGGGGCTTCTTGCCTGCGTCGGTTAGGTCGCCTAAATTTACAACGAAGTGAGGCCGTTCCGCCCAGATACGTTTAGCAAGTTGATCGTTAATATGGGGCCGGGACTCGGTATCTCCCAGAATGGCGAACCTAAAAGGTTGCTCTTGCTCGACAGCCGTTTTGAATGTTAGAAGGCCGCTGTCGATGGCGTTTCCAGCTTCATTGGTGCAGGTAATCTTGTAAAAGTATGGCGTATCGCTGGCCATTTGGGAAAGCGTGCATTCGTGCAAGCGGTTCGTCTGCTTCAACTGAATTACGTTGCCAAGATTAGCAGTTGTACCCCATTCGATCTTGGCCGTAGATGGCCTGTCCGTTTCCCAGACTAGATTGACACTTTTCCGTGTGGACAAGTTTAGGTAAGGCCCAGCCGTAAAATGAAACAGGTTCGGAAAAAGTCGTCCATCCTGGACGCAACTGCAGAGGGTCTCAAATCTCTTGCCAACTTGCTCCTTGGTCACTGCAGTTCCATATACTCTCGCGGCATGCACTAGGTTCGCTAACTGCATGTAAGGCTCGTTTTGCATGTAGGAGGCGATTTCTAGTTCAGGTTCGGCTGGCCAAGCTATCGCGTCGTGGTGCAAATGGGCGTTCGCAACCTCCGTTCCGTTGACATACATTGAGGCGTGGTGTCCATTGTATGAAACGACTAGGTGAACCCAACGCTGCTTGTAACCACCCCATTTCGCGAGTCGATGTTTCAGTTGAATGCCCATTCCGTCTTGGCCTTGTGCAGTGAAATGCAACTCCCAATTGTGGAAGCCAATTGTTACAGGAATGGCATCCTTGGCTGTCTGGCCCTTGATCATCATGCATGCACCTACTGGACGGTGGACATGGTGCATCATCCAAAGTTCAAGCGTGAATTCCTCGCGCGGGATAGCATCTCCTCGTAGTAAACCCGTGAGACGATCGGTGGGGGGCTTACCATGGAAGAGTACAGGGGTGGACTGCATTTCGATTAGCTGGTGAACACTCTGAGGATGCTGAACGCGGGGCCCGGGATAATTGTTTGCTTTGCCGGGTAGCGTGTAGTCAGGAACCAACCACCAATCGCCGATAGCATCTTGTGCGCCGGTGCTGCCTGGGAATAGAACAGCAATCAAAAGGAAACAGAGCTTTTGTAGGTTCATTTGGAAACGCTTTTCTCTTGTAACTGTAATTTTGTTCGCAAAGTAATCGGCTAGCAGCAAAACGCCTAACCGCAGGTTGCAAAAGCTACCAAGCGAATCAGTCGCTTGAAGGGCAAGCTGTTTCTATCTGCAGGACATGACGGTGGCATGCTAACCCGAACTATTTCAGTCTCTTTTTGGCTTCGGCGTTCTAAGCAGCTCAAATTCCGCGAGGCCTCCGTCAAGGCTGTTTTGTTCGGGAAACTGACCGTTATCGACACCACGACAAGTCACATATAGCGACAGCTCGTCATTCGAATCATCGGTATCTGACGAAGGCGCAAAAGTAGCCCCACCCGGTAGACGCAACACAACGTTCATCGTCTTCGGTAGCCTGAACTCGAAAAAGTGCACAAATCTACCTCGGGCCGTGAACTCTGCGATGCCACCGGAAGAAACGGCAAAAATATGCCGATCTACTGGATGAATCGCAATTCCCTCGGGGTCGGAGATGTGTTCGGCAACTGAGAATTCCGATATAAATTCAAATTCATCGCGCTCGACGTGGAAATGGTACCTTAGAACTCGTTCATTTTTGGTTCCCGAGACGATGAGCAAATCGCCTGTGGTCGGATCTACGGCAATGCCTTCTGGGTCGGTGTATGCCCCGTTTCGACTGGTGAGAGTCGTAGCGACCGGACTGCCAAATCTGGACCTATCGTTGAACCGATATCGAAGGATCCGTTTCTCATTGTCGTCAACGACGTAGACGTGCCTATCCAGCGGGTTCCACGCAATTCCAACTGGCTCACTCTTCCGGGGATCCGTTGGAAGAGCCTGGTAGCTTCGGTGAAGTGTCATTGCATCCAGACTGCACTCAAAAATGTTCCGCCCCTTAAAAATCTTCTCCCCTGTCTTGGGGTCTTTGAGTTGTCCGTACTCGCTAATCTCAGAGTCGGAAATCAAAAGTCTCTTCAATTCCGGCAGGTATGTGATCCCTGCTGCATCTGCGATCCGAGCTGGCGATGACGCCCAAAGGTCCGTATAGCGGATCAGCCTTAATTCATCCGCAATCAAAACGCTCTGGCCTGCAATTAAACAGAGCAGGAAACTGATGAGTCGTCTCCATAACGTGTTTGTCATCGGAAGCCTCTATAAAAGCTTGAAAATACAGCCGATCGACTGTTTCTAGGCCGAACGAAACGTCCTAGCGAACAATTGCAAGACCTTGGTGAATGACGTCTACGTGGGTCGAGCTGAAATTTGAAGAAGTCGTCGGAATCCGTTCGCCAGCAATAGAGTCCCTTCGTATCTCGATAGGGTGAATAAGTCTTGACCACAACGGTTCGACCGTCTGGCTGGAACTCCAAGAGACGTAGCCAGCCATCGCCGGCATCTCCCCGACGTTGCGCGTTGAATAGAAGCTGGTGTACGCGATTACCGGCATCGCCTGGCGAACACAGGTAGCCTACCTCGGGCGCAGCACCCAGTGCCATACGTTCCGGCATGTGGCCACTAACGTGGCCACAAAACACCATTTC
>DNPC01000595.1 GCA_003501565.1 Planctomycetaceae bacterium
GGTTTTCGGATAGGTTCTTAGTCGCAGAACCTACGCGTCTGCATTACTTTGAGTCTACGCCATGTGTTGTTCGACAAGATCCTGAAATTGATCGAACAAATACTGACTGTCGTGGGGACCTGCTGAAGCTTCAGGGTGATATTGTACGCTGAAGGCGGGATGTTGCTTGTGGCGAACACCTGCAATCGTATCGTCATTTAAGTTCGTATGCGTTACCTTCAAGTCATCAGGCAGCTTTTCCGCATCGACTGCGAACCCATGGTTCTGCGACGTGATCTCGACACGTTCAGATTCCAGGTTCAGAACCGGCTGGTTGCTTCCCCGGTGACCAAACTTCAGTTTGAAAGTTGTTGCACCGCAGGCAAGACTAAGCAACTGGTGTCCAAGGCAAATGCCGAAGATCGGCTTGCTGCCGATCAATTCGCGAATGGTACCAATTGCATAATCGAGCGGTTCAGGGTCGCCGGGGCCGTTGGACAGAAAGATGCCATCTGGCTCTTGCGCTAGAACGTCACTTGATGAAGCGTTGCCAGGCAGGATCGTCACGCGGTTGCCACGATCGAACAGGTGCCGCGCGATGTTGTACTTCATACCGAAATCGAGGCAAACAATGTGCGGCCGCTTGTCGGTCTTGTTCGCCGCCTCGTCGCCTTCGAAACGATGCAGAGCTTCGTCCCAGGTCCGAACCTCACTAGGAACAACTTCCCGTACCAGGTCACGTCCGACCAAACCGGGAGAATCCTTGGCTTTGCGAACCAGCGACTCGGGGTCCAAGTCGGTGGTCGATAGCACGCCTTTCATCGCGCCTTCGCTTCGGATGTGGCGGACCAAAGCTCGTGTGTCCAATCCGGCAATGGCTACGATACCGTGCGTTTGCAGGTAGTCCGTCAGGCCCTTTTCAGCGCGATAATTGCTGTGTAGGCGAGCGTCCGAACGAACGATAAAGCCAGCAATTCGCGGCTTGCTGCTTTCCTTGTCGCCATCGTTGGTACCGTAGTTTCCGATCTCCGTGTAAGTCATCGTGACGATTTGGCCACAATAACTGGGGTCGGTCAAAATCTCCTGGTAGCCGGTCATCGACGTATTGAAGACAACTTCGCCGGAGGTTTCGCCGTCTGCACCAATGGCTCGGCCTCGAAAAACGGTGCCATCTTCCAGTGCAAGCAGGGCTTGGGGCTCGGAACGTGTCAACGAAAGGTTCCCTCAAGAGTGATTCTGTGGTCGACATGGCCTCTGGCTGCCACCGGAGACTGATCTAAGTCTCGCGGGCCGCCAGCGTAATGCCGTTCGGGGCATAGTTGTCGCAGCAGATCTCGGCTTCGAGTCGACCCCAAATTTTAGTCCTGGTCCTCCGATTCGCCTAGTGTGAGTGACATGGCAATCAGGTCGGCTGGGCAGTCTGCCGAAAAGCCGCAAAATAGAGCCCACCATCTGCGCAGCACCTCCAGCGAACTGACCTCGGCTCGCGGATCGTCACGGCAGTTTCAATCCCACGATGTTTTCCCTCGAAGTCTTTGAAGTGCAACCCACGAGTATGCCTGCTTACGCTATTGGAATTGACCTGGGGACCACCAACTGCGTCGTCGCCTACACGCCACTAGGGAGCGAGGGCGCCGAAATCGAAATCCTAAAGATCAATCAAATCACGGCACCCAACCAGCTTGAGTCGCTTCCGAGTCTACCGAGTTTCCTGTACATCCCAAATCAGCAAGAAGATCAGTCTGGGGTCTTTGATGTTCCGGATAGCCCTGCTTATCCGACGATCAATGGGGTCTACGCCCGTCAGAATGCAGCTGAGAACCCGGAGCGAACGATCGTCGCCAGCAAAAGTTGGCTGTGTCACGGCGGCGTGGACCGCCACTCCGCCATTTTGCCGTGGGATTCTGATGAGCAAGAGGTCACAAAGTTCTCACCCGTCGCGGCAGCTCGGCTCCTGCTTCGCCAATTGGTCGATCAGTGGGAAGCAACTTTTCCCGGTGCACCTCTGAAGGATCAGTTGGTGACGTTAACGGTCCCCGCTTCGTTCGACATGTCAGCTCGCGAGCTAACGCACCAGGCCGCGCTATCGGCTGGACTGCCCGAGAGCTTCATTTTGCTCGAAGAACCCCAGGCCGCCGTCTATCACTGGCTGGAGCAAAGCGGCGATGATTGGCGCACAAAAATTGCACCGGGGGATCAGTTACTTGTGTGTGACGTTGGCGGTGGCACCACTGATCTAACGCTGATCGCTGCTCAGGAGGATCAAGGTGAACTGATGCTCGCGCGACTTGCCGTTGGGAATCACCTGTTGGTCGGCGGAGACAACATGGATCTTGCGCTGGCGCACTTTGTGTCGGCCAAGTTTGCGGAGAAAGGCACGAACCTAAATCCGTGGCAAAGCGTGTCACTGTGGCATTCGTGCCGCCGTGCCAAAGAGTCGTTGCTTTCCGAGCAGGGACGTGAGACCGAAACGATCTCAGTTCTCGGCCGTGGTTCCAAGCTGATCGGTGGAACGGTCAGCATTGAAGTCAACCGCGAAGAGGTCAAACAGCTGCTAGCCGACGGCTTCTTCCCGGCCTGCCAATTAGGCGAGCGACCGCAATCAGACCCGCATTCGGGCTTCCAAGAATTGGGGCTCCCATTCGAAGCCGATACCGCGATTACGCGACACATCTCCAGTTTCTTGAGCGACAATCGTTCGGCGGATTCGGCACCGATGCATTTGTTGCTAAACGGCGGCGTCTTTCGTTCCGCCGCGCTGCGTGAACCGCTCGTTGGCGCAGTCGAGCAACTCAGCGGTGAACACGGCGTGGCAGTAATCGGTGGTCCCGCGGACTTGGACAATGCGGTTGCTCGTGGTGCTGCATACTATGGTTGGGCTAAGCACCATGGAGGCGTTCGGATACGTGGCGGTGCACCGCGCAGCTATTACGTGGGTGTTGAATCATCTGGTCTGGCGGTACCAGGAATGCCCCGGCCTATGAACGCCATGTGCGTCGTTCCATTTGGGATGGAAGAAGGCACCGAGCAGGATGTACCGGGCAAGCAAATCGGATTGGTGGTAGGACGTGAGGCGAAGTTTCGATTTTTTGCGTCAGCCACACGTAAAGAGGATACGGCTGGGCAATTACTCAAGCACTGGGATGAAGACGAACTGCTGGAAACGTCGCCAATGGAATTGACACTTGAAGTTGACGATCAACCTGAGGGTGGCTTCGTGCCAGTGAAATTCCAAAGCCGAATCTCGGAACTTGGGGTATTTGAACTATGGTGCAAGAGCCAAGCTGGAGCAGGCCAGTGGAAACTCGAATTCAGCATACGTGAAGACGGTATACAAGCAGAAGCACCCCAGGCAGGCAGTGAGCAGGCGGAAAGCGAGTCGCAGTAGTGGCTACCGAACCAGACGCACTCGAAGGATTTGAAGAAGTCGATTCCCGATACGTTGTGGGAATTGACTTAGGTACAACCAACTGTGCAGTATCTTTTGTAGATTCGACAAAGACGCCTTATAAAATCGAGAACCTTCCCATCGATCAATGGGTAGATTTTTCGTCATCGGAAAAACGACCGCTGCTGCCGAGTTTCCACTACCAGCCAACCGATGCCGAGCAAGCCTCGTTGAGGGCGGCCGGGGCGGACACAGAAAGTGTAGTTGGTGAGCTTGCGAGGGATCGTGGACTGGAACAACCAGGACGTCACATCCAGTCCGCGAAAAGCTGGCTTTGCCACGGCGGTGTCGATCGGCGAAGTGCCATACTGCCATGGCAGGGCGATGATGGCGTTGGCAAGCTATCACCGGTCGACGCTAGCGCCGCCTACTTGGCTGCAATTCGTCGGGCGTGGGACCAAAGATTCAGATCAGAACCGTTGGCAAATCAGGAGATCGTGCTGACGCTCCCAGCTTCGTTTGACCAGATCGCTCGACAACTAACGATCGAGGCCGCCGCCTCGGCTGGGCTCCCCCGCGTGCTACCAATTGAAGAGCCACAGGCTGCATTCTATGCTTGGCTGGCGCAACACGAAAACGATTGGGAACAAAAGGTTGCTGCCGGGCAAACAATTCTTGTTTGTGATATCGGCGGAGGCACGACGGACTTTACACTCATTCGAGTTCGAGCAGCTTCTGACAATTGCACTGATGCCACTCAAGCTAGTGGCAACAAACTCTCGCTACATCGCGTGGCCGTTGGCCAGCACTTGATTCTTGGCGGAGACAATATTGATTTGGCGCTGGCCGCACTACTAGAAGAAAAGCTGAAACCGGACGCTGCCCTCACACCGCGGCAATGGGAAACGCTACGGTCCGCCAGTCGCACAGCCAAGGAAACACTACTGGGCGAAAACGCCCCGGAAGAATATGTGATTCATTTGCCTGGCAGTGGTGCAAAGCTACTGTCCGGCGGTCGGCAAGTTACCGTGACGGCCGACGACGTGAACTCGGGCGTCCTCGATGGTTTCTTTCCGCCATGCACTTTGGATGCGCGACCAGGCCGGCAACAGACCGGCTTCCAGGAGTTCGGATTGCCGTTCGCGACCGATGCCGCAATCACCAAGCACCTCGCGGAATTCCTGTGGGAACACCGTTTCGCCGGACGTGACGATGCCGAATCCTCACAAATCGACGATCTAACAGCTGCTCGTCCTGACTGGATCCTATTCAATGGCGGCGTGATGGCCAGTAGCCAGATTCGCGGCCGCATTGTGGATGTGATCACCAGCTGGTTTGCGGATTCAGCTGAGCAAACACAATGGTCACTCGGTCAATTGGAAGGCGAAACGCTCGACCGCGCGGTTGCTGCGGGAGCGGCTTACTTCGGTTGTGTGCGTCGGGGCCAAGGCGTGCAGATCGAGGCAAAACTGGCTTCTTCGTTCTACCTGCAAACCGATGCTGACCCTCCACAAGCCGTGTGCATTGTCCCGGGATCGGCGAGCCCCGGAGACTCTTTTGAACTTGAAGAACTGCCAATGGAGTTGTCCGTTGGGCGGCCCGTACAATTTCCAATGTGGTACTCAAACGCACGACTGGCCGACCAAGCTGGTAGCCAGTCCGAGATCACCGAAGAACAATTTCTTGCGCTTCCACCTATCAAGACAGTTGTCGAAACGAGCCGCAGGCTGGGGCAAACTACCGTCCCTGTTGTGCTCCACTCCCGGCTATCACAAATTGGAACACTCGAATTGGCTCTGCAGACGCGTGACTCCGACCTCCGGTGGAAACTTGAGTTCGACATCCGAGGTAGTTCAGAAACCGATCATGAGTCGCTTGATCTAGGTGGTGCTTCTGCGGGAACGCTAGACGAGGCGGTCCGCGTGGCAGCTTCCGAGGTTATTGAGTGCGTATTCGATAAACAAACTATCAAACCCGGGAAGCTGATTTATCGACTGACCGAAGCGCTGGAGATGCCCAAATCCCAATGGCCGCCAAGTCTCTTGCGGGCGATGTGGGATGAACTAATTGCACGCGCTGAAGGCCGCCGACACAGCCCCGCCCACGAGGCACGTTGGCTAAATACGCTCGGCTATTGCTTACGCCCCGGGTACGGTCTGGCAGCTGACGACTGGCGGGTAGCACAGACGTGGCGTACTGTTCACGGGAAATTGGCACACGCAGCACCCAACATTCGTAACGAGGCGATGATCCTTTGGCGCAGGATTGCAGGTGGCTTTACTGCAGGGCAGCAGTTGACAGTCTATCAACAGGTCGCAGGACCGCTGCGCGGTGTCCTGGATCCCGATCGCCGCGGCAAGGGTGGCGGCACGTCATCACCTACGGAATTGATTGAGTTGCTACGATTGGTTGGATCGCTTGAGTTATTGCCCGCGGAAGAAAAACGCCAGCTTGGCGATTGGCTGCTGGCCTTGCTGGGCTCAAAAAAGTGGCAACCCTGCCAAAACGCCATCCTGTGGACGTTGGGACGAATGGGTAGTAGGCAACCCGCTTACGCCCCGCTTACGTCGGTTTTGAAGCCGGCGGTCGTCGAAGGCTGGCTCCGGCGACTGGTGCGCCAGCAGATCGACGACACTGCTTACCCGCTGGCAATCATGTTGTGCAGCCGAAAAGTTGGCGATCGTTACCGAGACGTATCCGAAGATCAACGGTCGGATGCGATTGCTACCTTAAATGCCATTCAGGCTCCTGCCCACTACGCGAGTTTGGTCGAAGAAGGTGGCCAGCTACAGCGTGAAGAAGCGACTGAAGTGTTTGGCGATTCCTTGCCACTGGGGCTTAGAATTGCTCGGTAGACTGCAATGAAGGTATCGCCATTCTGTAACATGGCTCTGTGGCTTTGCTGGCCAATATTCACAACATAGTGACTGGTCGAAGTGGCGGGCAGAATCTTGAACCGACGCAAGTCTTAAATCCATCGCAACGAGACAAGCATGCACGGCAAGCAAATTGATAGCCTGCTAGCGGGCGCCCGGCACGGTCGAGTTACGATTCGCAATTTTCGCGTTGCATTGCCGGAACTCTACCGCCAGTTGTCTGTAGATCGAGGCTCCATTGCGCTGGAGTCCTGGGGACTATGCTCAAACTTTGACCAAGAGGCTGCTGCAAGAATCGTCGATCGCAAACTTCTGACGTTAATTGGTCGAATTGTCCGCTGCCCCATTCGTATAGAGCGTGCGTATCATGCCGGACTGATGTGTACCTACGGCTACCTGCTCAGTAATCTTGGGACACCCGCAGGGTTTAAACACGATCGATGGACATCGGGACGATTGGAGTCTGGGCTCGGACTACCAGCTGGAACGTTGTTGGGCGGTAATGGTCGTTCCACCTTACTTCAAAACGTGACAGCACTTTTCTTAGGATTGATCGGCCAGGACGAAAACTTGTCGGAACTCCACGATGTCGACGCGACCATCTTCGATCTTGTGTCGCGTACAAACCATAAATCGAAGTGGGAATTCCGGATCGTCGAATCCATTGAGATTCAAGGCGGCTGTCGATACGAGTTAAACAGCTACCTCTGTCCACTTGAGTCGGAAGATTCTGATTTCCACACACTCCTGATCTATTCGGTTACTGTCGGCGACGCTCCGCCGCAACTAATTACTGGCTTCCCAATATCGAAAGCATCGCTGGACGCATTGCTCGATCGCGATTGCTTCGGAATTGCCCGCGCCATTGGCCCTTGCTATGGTTCCATCATTCCCGGTTTTCCGGCGGAAGGGTTCGGATCACGCGAGTTGATTTCGCGCACCGTCGCATAGGCATCCAGCTTGCATCGTGTTCTGGGTTTACGCCCGCGGCTGTGGCTGTGATAGGCCGCCAATTTGACCTGGCCAGATTCTCGAAGGCTTTGCTTGCATTGTGACCGAAGAACATGCAACTGCGATCTCGGTCTGCATCAAAGAACGGATTGCAAGCAGGCTCTGTTTGAGTTCCGGTCGGCGAGACGCGCCGTCCACAGGCCGCAAAGCCTTCCTGATCGACAAGCTTTCACAGCGCGTATGGACCAAACTTCGGTATCTACCACTTATGGCATGCGATGTCGTGGATCAGGGTGACCTTTTTTGATGAAACAAAATGTTTGGCTATGCGAATTTGAGCTTCCCGTCTTCAAAGGTCAACTTATAGTCACGGTCTCTTGCAGGCTCTGACAACCTTCGATTCTCGGAGCTTGAACAGACGGAACGATGTGACAAGCAAAGGCGTAACAAGATATGTTCTTTCAAGGCGATGAAGCGAACACTCCTCCCGAATACGCTGAAACTGACCGCGCAGCATCAGCCGCAACCGGTGATGCAGGGGCGACCAGTGATGCGGGAGGTGGTCCGGTAATGAACCCCCAAAAGGACTTCGCACAACTGTTCGAAGACGTCAAAGCGGGCAATTGGGAAGATGCCACTGGGATCCTAATCGTCAAGATCTTGATACCAGCCGGGTTGACTTTGCTGGCTATCATCGTGGCCTATTTGGTGGCCAAGATGCTTGCCCGTTGGGTGGCAAACTCGCTTTGCAAACGCGTCGACCAAACATTCGGGCGTTTTGCTGGCAAGTTTACTTTCTACACGCTGTTTCTGATTTTCGCGCTGGCGATCATGCAGCAAGTCGGTGTACCGATCACTAGTTTTGCAGCCATCCTTGCCGCAGCTGGCTTTGCAATCGGTCTTGCTTTCCAAGGCACGCTCAGCAACTTCGCTTCTGGCATTTTGCTACTGGTCTTCCGTCCGTTCAAAGTAGGCGATGTTATCAATGCCGCTGGTGTAACGGGCAAGGTAAATGAGATCGATTTGTTCACCACGACCCTCGATACACCTGACAACCGCCGGTTGATTGTTCCCAACAGCGCGATCTCCGGTGCAACTATCGAAAACGTTTCATTCCACGAACATCGCCGCGTCGACGTCGTGGTCGGCGTTGGCTACGGTGCGCCTTTAGATCAAACGCGAGCGGCGCTCAGCAGTGCCGCGGAATCGATCGGCGAAAAGACTGTTCAGGGTGCTGGGCGTGGTTACCAAATCGTGCTCGGTGAATTGGGAGCAAGTTCCGTGGACTGGACCGTGCGAGTCTGGGTCAACTCAGCCGACTTTTGGGGCGTCAAAGAAGAGCTTACGGCTGCGATTAAAAATGCGTTAGATGCACAAGGCTTGGATATTCCGTATCCGCAAATGGAAATCCATGTCGCCGACGCTGGCGAAGATGTTGACAACGGTACCGACGACGACAACCTGCTCAATTCTGGCACAATTCGTCCTCGACCTCGGTCCTCATAAGCTCGATCTTCTCGCCGACTTCCAGGCCATCTGCCCTTGTTCAACCAAGCCGAAACCACTTGGCGTTAGTCGAAGTGGTTTTTTTGTGCCGCGTTGGGGCCGGGCGAACTGTTGTCTTGTCAAATTCGCTACGATGGAGTGGTGGTTTGACAAGGGAAGCACAAGCATGTGGTCGATCAAGACACTAATGGTCATTACGGTGTTGGCAGCGCTTCATTTTTCGCTGCGTGCGGCAACCGACAGATATGACGAACCTGTCTTCGTCGGTTACGCTCCCCTGGCTGTTTCGACGTTGGCTGCCGCCTACGCAGCTACAATTGGCGCACGCTCGTTGGCGATCTTCTCGATCGCACTGCTGGCATCACTCGCTTCCACAGCTTGCTGGGTCGTGGAGGGAATCGCCCAAATGCCGGCTGCTGATCTATTGCCTGGACCTTACATGGCCAGTGTCATCATCCGTTTGTTCTACGCACTATGCTGGACCGGAATCTGTGCCTTGGTCGGCGGCACGCTGGGCGTTGGGCTCCACTTATGCGATGCCAGCCCAAACTACCATGGAAAATCCCGCCCCCTCTCTTGAAACACAATCAACAACGCCGGCAAATTTTTTAGGCGGCAATTCTTGCTGGAACCCGCGCACTCGAGTCGAGACCTGCTTCATGCCCCGTTGATCTTATGTGTTATTACGTCTTCGGAACTTGCCAAAGTCTAGCGATTTCAGCCATCCGCGAATTTATTCCAAGCATCCACCAATAGACTGCCATAGCACAACATTTTGCACCATAAGATCCGCTTCTTCGAGCAACCCCCGACGATTTCGTGTTCAAGTTACTTTAGCCACACCACTGCTACTTGTGTACGCGTGTAACTAACTGTTCTCAGAATTCAAACCCAAAGGTAGGGTTTTCTGGCCGATTCTGAAGGCAAATTGCAAACTCATCGACGCTTACCTACACTTATGGGGGTCATGTTGAACCCGCTCAGCGTAGACACTCCTCAGGAACCATCCCATCAACGATCCAGATCATCCAGCAATCGACCGATCCCAGATTGCCACTCTCTTGGTTGACGGCACTATGGAGTCGCGTGCCGATCTTCTTGAGACGTTCCGCGAGTACATGCGGCAGGTGGCGCGACGTGCCTTGGCAACGAAGAAGGACTTTAAGCTAAGCGTTTCTGACATCGTTCAAAATGCGATACTGTGTGCTCATCGGGACGCTCCAGCGTGCCGCGCCGAGAATGCCCGCGAGCTCAAAGCGTGGCTCAGGTCGATTGTGCTGAACGACATAAGTAATGCATGTCGCGATGCACAGCGGCTAAAGCGTGATGTTCGGCGTGAGAAGTCGATGGATGCAGTCGCCCCCCAAGTTGCCAACCACTCAACGCCGAGCGAAATTGCTATCCGCACTGAAGAGCAAGAACGCATTGAAACCGCACTCGAGCAGCTGCCGCTCGAAAGTCAGCGCGTGATTCGCCTGCGGCATAAGGAGGACCGTTCTTTTGTGGAAATCGCAGACCAAATGGGACGCTCACCAGACGCAGTGCGAATGCTGTGGAACCGTTCGATTGTGCTGCTCTCACGTGAATTGAAACGCACAAAATAGCCAGTCGTCCTTCACGCACTTACGCACACATCTATTTGCCGCGGCAACCCTCCACCCATGACCAACCGTACTTTGCAGCAGAGTCAATTCCACCGCTCGGTATGGGTCAGTTCGGTTGATGCGGTTGACGATACCAGTGAACAGCTAATCGGTGAAACCACAGTCCAGTTCCTGGCCGAGTGCGGTGAATGCCTAGCTATGCTTGAAAGAGCATGGCCGACAACGCAACGGGACGGACTCGAAGAACCCAGCCAATGGGTGGGCGAAGTCCTGCTTGGGCGTTACGAATTGGCAAGTGAGATAGGACGTGGCAGCTTCGGTGCAGTGTACAGTGCTGTCGATCTAGAACTGGGACGCGAAGTAGCGATTAAACTCCCGCTTAATCGCAACTTTGCCACGGTCCACCCGCAGCTGGCGGAGCTTCCCCGTCAAGAAGCACAAGCGCTTGCAAAACTGGTGCATCCGAACATCTTGCGCATCTATGATGTTGGCAGGACATCCGACCATCCGTTTTTCATCGTTTCACAGCGCGTACGCGGCGCACCTTTGTCAACCAAGCTGCCGATTTCCGCCAACGACGCGGCGCGTATTTTTGCAAAAATTGCCGATGCACTACATTGCGCGCACAGCAACGGGATTATTCATCGCGACATAAAGCCATCCAACGTACTCATCGACGAGCGAGATGAGCCGCTCTTGGTCGATTTCGGACTGGCGATCCAAGACGACGATCGTCTTGACTCTGCCGGACAAGCCGGCACTCTTATCTACATGCCACCGGAACAGATCAACGGCAATCAGACTTCTGTTGACGAACGGTCGGACATATATAGTCTCGGTATAACGCTGTATGAATGTTTGACTGGCACTACTCCGTTTCCGTGTACGAACAAACCAGAGCTTCTTGAAGCGATCAAACAAGGCGCCGACTTGCAGATGCCCGGCGTCCCGGCCCCGTTGAAGGCGATCGTCTCACAGGCTACGCAAGTCGATCCCGATCAGCGATTTCAAAGTGCGGCCGAGTTGCATATCGCTCTACTGGGCGTCGAAAGCCGTGGCGCGACTTTGCCATCGAACAGCTCAACTGATCATTCCACTGCTTTAGCATGGACCAAGTCAATCGGCTGGATCGCATTGGCAGTGTGCCTCCTAGCATCCGTCGCGTACTTTTTGCCGATCCGCCAAAAGCGCGACAACGTCGAACTTTTGTTCGATGCCAAGAACGTTGCTTCCAGCCCGCTTCGAGCTCGCGCGCTGCTTAGCTACGTAGAAGAACAACGAGACTCTGTCGATCCGGAGTCGTACCCCGTTGGCAGCTCCGAAACGAAGGGGCAGATCGATCTCCACGAAGCACAACTTCAGAATGTCATGCTGGGCTACAACACTGACTTGACCGACGTGTGCTTCTACGAAGCCGACATGACGGCAGTCCGAATGCCGAGCTGCCTATTCGCTCGCTCCTCATTCACGGAAGCCACTCTTGTTGAAGCAGGAATGAACGGCTGTGATTTTGTCGATGCGACTTTCAACTATGCAGATCTCAGTCGCGGTAAATTCAACTATTGCAGCTTCGTCCGCGCGACGTTTTACGGCGCAAACTTTTCGGGAGCAAACCTCGAACATGCCTGTATTGCAGACGTAAAAGATTGGACAAATGCGAATCTGAATAGTGCTCTCTTGAGTGGTGCAATCGTCGACTCCGCAGATTGGATCGACCGGGTTGCCCCTGTCTTGGTTGATCCCTCAGCACTGGATGGCTGGAGAGTTGAGCGAATTCCGGCCGAAGCGGAATTGACCGATCCACGCTACTACAACTACAGCTTCTGGGTTCGCCCTATCGAATAGCTCATCCCTCGGCAGAAATTAATCTCATTTTTTAGCCGGTTTTCTTGTTCGGTTAACCCCGTCGCTGGGGCCTTTGTTTGAGGGTGCTTGGTACGGCAGCCTAGGACTCCACGTCGCTGGCTTGAATACAACCACGATTCCCGGCCCCAACTATCGAATAGCTCTCGAATTATTAGGCTGGAACCTAAATTCTCTTCCAAACTGCTCGTAGCGAAACCAACATGCGAATTCAACTTGCAGCCTCGACACTCCTTGTATGGCTTTTCCTTTGCGCCTCTGTTGCCAAAGCGGATTTGATACTGACTTTTGAGGAACAATCAGGTGGCTCGGTAAACCTCCGCTTGACTGGTCAACTTCAGATATCTGGGCCAGACTTTGTCCCTGGGTCCGACGACGGAACTACCTTCGCCATACTCGCTGATATGAGGTCAATCGTCGGAAACGACTCTCTAACCGCTCAGAGTTTTCAATTGACCTCCGGGCTAACACGGTTCGGGCCAGCGCCTAGTTCCGTTGTAAACCCCCTTAGCCCACCCCCATTCGAATTCGGATTCACTGGGAACTCTATCCTACTACCACCAACGTACACTTCGGGCACGATACTGGACGTTACGAGCGTCAACTACGTTGCCTCACTTGCAGCTCTCAATTTGAACGTCGGTGATTCGTGGGGAGTTTCATTTACGGACGGTGCAGGCGGCACCCAAACACTTGCTTTTCGAGCGTCGACTGTCGCTGTCCCTGAGCCAGACGGACTGGTTTACCTTGCCCCTACCGGTGCAATGATCATAGGCTTTCGGCGTCGAAAGAGTGATCTGGCGAGGTATCGGAAGGATTGACCTGCAAGGCTATCACGGCTGAAACGACCCACAACATTCACCGCACGTCGGTTCAGTCGAGCGAGCTCACCTACTCGCCCGAAGGTGTCGTACTCGAAGGCACGCCCGTCAGTATCACCAATGAGCGAACCGCTGATGCCTCGCTCATTCAAGCGACATCGATGCTGTAGGTAGTTGCTCACAAAAGTGAGTGGATTCAAGGGCGATCCGCGAAATTAGATCGTCCAACTTGGGTGCGTACTTTCTCACCCATGATTCGTAGGACCGCACGAGCTCTGTGTCTCGGCAACAATCCTTGAGGATCTCAATGTCCACGTCTTCCAAACGGAAACGCCGTGTTTCTTGCATAGGCTTCGTAACCGCATTGCTCAAGCAGTTTTACTCACGTTCCTCTACGTGAAATGAGGTGAACCCAAATTGCTTCATGCGAGATTCCTTCAAGACCGACCAGAGGGTCTTTCGCACGGTCACTGGATGCAACGTACTTGAAGTTAGCTGGGTTCTGGATGCATGTCGCAGCTCTCGAGTGAATTGCTGCAATAGTTCTTGCTTCTGTTGCTCGATGCGTTTGCGGAAGGCATTGCGTTGGAAGTAGTTGCCTTCGAACGAGCAGTATACTTCGAAGCTCACATTAAATGACTTGGACTTGAATCCGCCGGAACTGCCTTGGAAAAGCTCTACTTGTGTATTCCATCTTCCGAGTCCAACTTCCCTGACTTCAACGCGGAACCAGGGCGATACTGCTACGACAGCGGTCAATGAGATGACAAGCGCGGCTGCAATCCAGCGCGGCGGAGCGGCGATCGCCGATGACGATCGAATGCGTACTATATGGTCGCCATGTAGTGCAGCACCGATGCCAACGATGGAGATGGCAGCCAGAATGACGACCCCTTCCTGGAAAACAAGAAGTATGTCTTCCGAAAACACTAGCGAACCGCCAGGCTCAAACGAAATAATGAATTCAAAGCCAACGACATAGTGCAAAAAGACCAATACTGAGACGATCCATGGACGAACACCTTTTGCAGCCCAGTACCATGAAGCGATCAACACGCTCGAAAACAGGGCAAGAGCCTTAAGTTGATTCGGTTCGATGGCCAACACGTTCAGCCCTGCGAAGTAAATGAGTCCAGATCCCAACAGAATGCTTGCCAGGACAAAAATTCGTGCTTTCTGCCAACCTGGTTCATAGTCAGCTCGCGTCGAGACGCAAACACGGGTAAGAGGTAGAGTGCTCCATGCTATGAGCGCGAAACCGAGTGAAAAACTAAGGTGCTCGAACCCGAATTCAAGCCCACGTACAACTCCCCATTTGATCACACGTACAACCCACTCCAATGTGATCAGCGGAATACACCAGAATAAACGTGACCAGCGAAATTCTGAAATGCTCAGCCACACCACGGCTCCCAGCCATGTCATCTGCAAGCACCAATGCATGGTCAAGAACAGGACTGTCGACAGGGTCATCTCTGAGCTGTCTTGAAACTGCTGAAGCAGAATAACAAACAGAGCAGCAACCGCGCAAAGGCACATCCAGCCGCCGATCGATGTGGCCCACGGTGCGAAGGTGGATATCCGAACCGGAATTGCGATTGGGTTCTCAGGTTCGGTGCTGCTTGAGTTGTGGTCTTCCATGAGCCATTCTTGATCTGGGTTTTTGCTACTGGTGTGCCCCGATATCGTGCGTTTGGTGGACTCTCATGAGGTTACGCCCTGAAAGGGCAATAAGTTATCTAGCCCAGGGGAA